>CAZGVQ010000322.1:0-4949 GCA_964529355.1 uncultured Acidimicrobiales bacterium | reverse complement strand
GGCCTCGGGTGAGTCCGTGGCAATCGTCGGCGAGAACGGCAGCGGAAAGAGTACGTTGCTCGGCATTTGTGCCGGCGTTGTTCGTGCAGATTCGGGGGAGGTCGATCGACCATCTCGTATTGGCTTCTGCCCGCAAACACCCGGCCTTGTCGACCTCCTGACGATTCGCGACCACATCCGGTTGGCCGCCGATGGCACCGACGACCCCGATGGCGCGACCACCCGGATTCTCGACCTGCTCGAGGAGCTGCATCTGGACCCGAGCCGTCGAACCCCAGCCGCCGAACTGTCGGGTGGCCAACGCCAGAAGCTCAACGTGGCGCTTACGGTTGCCAACGATCCGCAGCTCATCCTGCTCGACGAGCCATACCAGGGATTCGATCAGGGGAGTTACCTTGACCTCTGGGATCGCATTCGTCGGTGGACCACCGAGGACCGAGCGGTCGTGGTCATTACCCACCTGCTGCCCGAGCACGACCGGGTCGATCGAGTGCTCACGATGAATGACGGTGTCCTGCAGTGAGCCTTCGACGGACCCTGGCCATCGGTCGGGCGCACATTCGCGAACTTTCGCGGCGAAAGCTCGCAATCTTCTTGTTGTTGGCGCTGCCGATGGCGTTCTACTTCGCCGCATTCGACGACCGCATCGCGATCTCGTTTGCAACGGTCGGGTTCGGGTGGTCGATTGCGATCATCTCGCTCTTCTCCACCCACAGTCTCAACGCCGCAACTCCCCGGCTGGCCCTCATTGGTTATCGCCCGGTCGAGATCGTCATCGGCCGCATCCTGAGCATTGGTGCTTACGCCGTCGTGCTGGGCACCCTCATCTTCCTGTTCCTCCGCACCGACGGTGTCGTCGTCTCCGAATCGCACCTCGTAGCGTCGTTGGCGTTTGCGTTCCTGGGCAGCAGCACCGCCGGGCTCGCGGTGGGGGCGGTGACCAACCGCGAAATGGAGGGAATGCTCACCCTCATCGGACTCGTCTCGCTCACCCTGGTGGTCGCGTACGATTCGCTCTTCGCCAAGATCCTGCCGATGTACGCGACCGACCGTCATGCCTGGGCCGCGGTAAACGGGGCGCTCCAGCCTAGCGAAACACCGTGGCGGTCAACCCTGCTGGTAGCTGCGGTGCTCGGCGGCATCGCAACCATCGGAACCCTTCTGCGGATCCCTCGAGCTGATCGAGGGCACTAGCCGGGATGGGCGGCTCCGCCATCGATCGGCACCGTCATACCCGTGAGATAGCGAGCATCGTCGGAGGCCAGGAATACCGCAACCTTGCCGATGTCGACCTCAGGGTCACCAAATCTGGCCATCGGGATGTCGGCGATGACCCGGGCGTAAGCATCGGGGTCGTCGCGCTCGAAGTCGACGAGCGCCGGAGAGGTAGCCAGAGGGAGGAGGGCAAAGGTGCGGATGCCATCGGAAGCCCACTCCCATGCGGCGGTTCGGGTGAGAACCCGGATCGACTCCTTGACCGAGGCGTACGGACCACAGTGGATCGGGTCGGACTTCACGCCTGAACGGCTGCCCAGATTCATCACCACTCCCCCACCCTCGGCTTTGCTTGCCGACAGGTACGGGTGGCACAGCTGCATGAACCGCAGCGAGGCCAGCGGACCCGACTCCCAACTGACCGTCATATCGTCGTCGGTTACCTCGAGCAGCGGTCCGCGCACCACCTGTTGGGCGTTGTTTACCAGGATGTCGATGGTGCCAAAGGCCGACACGGCGGCCTCAATACACGCCGAGATGTCATCGCGATCCTTCACGTCGCATTGCACCGCCAGAGCCGCGCCACCCCGATCGACCACCTCGGCCTGCACCGCTTCACACTTGCTCAGCGTGCGGCCCGCCAACACCACTTTCGCGCCTGCGTCAGCCATCGCCAGCGCGATCCCTCTGCCCACGCCCTGCCCGGCTCCGGTGATCAGAGCCACGCGATCTTCGAGAACAGCTGCGCTCATCGGGCCGCCTCGATCGCCTCACGGAATGTCGCCAGGTTCTGGCCGTACATATCGAATTGTCCCTTCACTTGTTCGGGGCTGAGCCCCTTCACGTGCACACGGATGTTGACGGTGTCACAGTTGGATGCCGCCATCACCGCACCGAGTTGTTCGGCTGCTTCGGCCGGAGTTGCTCCCACGATCAGCTGATCGCCGGCGCCCCAGTTGGACTGCGCTTTGTCACTTGCGTAGCTGCGGTAGTGCGCCATCTGGGCAGCCATCTCGTCGGTGGGCGGGTCGCCAACCCAAACCCGACGGATGAGAATTTTCGCGTTTTCGCCGCCTGCCGCGTCGTAGGCGTCGGACAGCCGTTTGGAGACCTCGGCGCCCTGGATCGAGTCGTAGAGCACCGCGAGCTGGTGCTTGGCAGCACGCCGAACCGCGGCACCGCTCTGGGTCCCGACGGCCATCGGGAGGGGTGCGTCGGTGAGGGCCACGACCGCCCGGTCCTTGCCCAACGGTGTCGGGTCAGCGCCTCTCAGCGCCGCGACGGTTGGCGGTAGTGCGGCTTTGAACCGTTGCACGATCTCGTCGAACGGCACCTCGGCCAACTCGAAGTCCACCGGAAGCGCTCCGGCAGCAAAACCGGCACCGACCCGACCGGGGTACGCCGCCGCCAACCAGGCGAGGTCCTCAACGATCAGTGCGTAGGGCTTCATCGGTAGCAGCAGCGGACAAGGTGCCGCCCATCCTCGCGACATCGAGTCGAGGAGAAAGCCGGCCAGCTGAATCGGATTGGGAAGATACCCCGGAAAGTCTGCGTGATGCTCGGCGACCATCACGCCATCGAAGCCGGCCTCCGCGGCGTGGCCTGCCTGCTCGCGGAGGAGTCGCACCTGGTCGATCGCGGGGAGATCGTGGGGATACAGGCGCACCGACACCGAGCCGATGGCCAGCGGGTCGGGATTGATTGGGTCACTCACTCGAATCGCTCCCGAATCGCCGGATTGGTGACGAACACCGGAAGCCCACTTGGCGCCAGACCCGCTCGACTGGGGCCCCCATCGACATCGATCGTTTGTCCGGAGATGTAGGACGACAGGTCCGAAAGAAGAAACAGGACCGCGTCGGCGATGTCGTCGGGGGTTCCGCGACGGCCGAGCGCGATGGCCTTGCTGGCCTGGTCGACCTCGCCCGGCTTTCGGCCCGACCGTGGCGTATTGATGGTGCCGGGAGCGACGCCGTTCACCCGAATGCCATGACGACCCCACTCGCTTGCCATGGCTCGACCCAGCGAGTCGAGCGCCGCCTTTGCCGCGCCGTAGCCCGACAGCAGAGGCTGACCGCGGCTGGCGATCGAGGAGATGTTTACAAAGGAACCTGGCTTCTCTGATTCGATCAGCGCCTTGGCGACCTGCTGGCACGACACCAGCGCATATCGCAGGTTCACGTTGAGCAGGTGGTCGAGCGATGCCATTGGGTAGTCCTCGAGGCGGTGCCAGTACTGCGGCGTGGCGCCGCCGACCACATTCACCACGCTGTCGATGAGGCCCAACTCGGACGCGCCGGCATCGATGGCCTTGCGCAGCGCAGCCTCGTCGCTTACGTCGACCTGGTGCTTGGTTGCCTGTCGTCCGCGTTCCGCTACCTCATCGGCTACCGCATCGAGATGCTCGGCATCGTTTCCGAGCGCAACCACATTGGCGCCAGCCTCAGCGACCCGGTGACACACCGCGCTTCCGATGCCACCACCTCCGGCACCTACCACCAGAACCACGCGATCTTCCAGGGACATCGACACCGTCATCGCGCTGACGTTAACTCACAGCCTTCGGAGGGAAGAAGAAAATGCGGGTCGAAAGGTGCACGTCGGTCATCTTCAGTGAGAAAGTGAGAACAAGAACGCGTTCTAGCACCGAAAGCGAACCACTGATGAGCGACCTAACTTCGGCCACCGACCCCTACATCGTTGTTTCCAGCGATACCCACGCCGGGCTGAACTGCGAGGAGTACCGTCCGTATCTCGATTCGTCGCTGCACGCCGAATTCGACGAATACGTGGCTGAACGGCACGAACACCGCCGCATCGCTGAAGAGATAAACGCCGACTTCATCGAGCAATGGGAAGGCGACAACGCCGAGGGGCTTCGGGGAGCCTATGACCCGGAGGTTCGCGACAAGGAGCTCGATGCCGATGGCATTTCGGGCGAGGTCATCTTCGCCGATGGCGACGCGGTCACCGGCCAGGAATCGCCCCCGTTCGGCGCCGGTCTCGCCGCGGGCCAGATCACCGACCCCAAGAAGGCATTCGGCGGCGCCCGCGCCCACAACCGCTGGCTCGAAGAGTTCTGCGCCACCAACCCCGCCCGTCGGGCCGGCGTTGCGCTGGTACCCATCACCCACGGTGTCGACGAAGCGGTGAAGGAGATCGAATCGCTCGCCGGGAAGCCCGGCATCAAAGGCATCATGGTGCCCACCATGTGGCACGGGTTCCCCGCCTACGGGAGCGGTCACTACGACAAGGTGTGGGCGGCCTGCGCTGAAGCTGGTCTGGTCGTGCATACCCACTCGGGCGAAGCCGACTTCGAGAGCTACGGCGACAACGTAGCCATGTACATCCGCGAGGTTCCGTTCTGGACCCACCGCATTCTCTGGCAGCTGCTGTTCTCCGGAAAGTTCGACCAGTTCCCGGGCCTCAAGTACGCCGTCGTCGAATGCGGATCCTTTTGGGTGGGCGACATCCTCTGGAAGGCCGACGTCAACTTCGGCGCCAGCAACAAGATCAAGAAGATGGGATCGCGCATGAAGGGCCTCATCAGCAAGCTGCCATCGGAGTACTTCGGTACCAACGTGTTCATCGGCGCCTCGACCATGAGCAAAGAAGAGATCCGCCGCCGTCACGTGAACGGCATCGATGCCCTCATGTGGGGCACCGACTATCCGCACCCCGAGGGTTCGTGGCCTCACACCCAAGAACGCCTGCAGAACGATTTCACCGACGTG
>CAZGVQ010000321.1:0-4951 GCA_964529355.1 uncultured Acidimicrobiales bacterium | reverse complement strand
GCTACATCGCTCGCTCATAACCCTTCGGTAACCACGCACTAGGTTCGTTGCGTGCGAATCGCAGTTCTCGCTTCAGGAAGCGGCACCATTCTCGAGGCAATTCTCGCTGCCGACCTTCCGGTGGAGCTCGTCCTTACCGATCGACCCTGTAGGGCGATCCAGATCGGCACCGACGCGGGCCTGAAGTCGGTGGCTATCGAGCGCACCAGCTTCGGCGACGACTTCGATCGCGATGGCTTCACCCAACAGGTGGTCGATGAGCTCAAGGCGGCCGACACCGACCTTGTGGTCATGGCCGGTTTTGGCACCATCCTCGGCCAACCCCTGTATGACGAATACGCCGGCTGGGTGGTCAACACCCACCCGGCGCTTCTGCCGTCGTTCAAGGGATGGCACGCCGTTCGCGCCGCGCTCGACTGTGGCGTGAAGATCACCGGTTGCACGGTGCACGTTGCCACCCTCGAGGTCGACGATGGCCCGATCCTCGCCCAGGAGGCGGTTCGGGTGCTCGACGATGACACCGAAGAGACCCTTCACGAGCGCATCAAGGTGGTCGAGCGCGAGCTCTACATCCAAACCATTCAACGCATCGTTGCCAGCGGTGCCGTACTTCAGAACCAATCAAGCGGAGAACACTCATGACCAACACGGCGCTTCTTTCCGTGTATGACAAGACCGGCATCGTCGAGCTGGCCCAGGGCCTGCATGACCTGGGCTGGAACCTCGTGTCCAGTGGCGGCACCGCGTCGCGCATCGCCGAGGCCGGGATACCGGTGACCGATGTTGCCGACTACACCGGATCGCCCATCATGCTGGGCCACCGGGTGGTGACCCTGCACCCGAAAATCCACGGCGGCATCCTCGCCGATCGCAACGACCCGGAGCACCAGGCCGACCTGGAGACCCACGGCATCGACCCCATCGACCTGGTGGTCGGCAATCTCTATCCCTTCGGCTCGGCCGTGGGCGAGTTCGAGCATTCGGCGTCGGCGGCCGAGGAACTCATCGACATCGGTGGGCCAACCATGGTGCGGGCCGCCGCCAAGAACCACGCTTTCGTTGGCGTGGTCGTCGACCCGAGTGCCTACGACGAGGTGCTCGACGAGCTTCGCGAGCATGGCGAGATCCGCCCCGGCACCCGCCGCAGCCTGGCCCAGCGGGCGTTCGCCCACACCGCGGCCTACGACGCATCGGTGGCCACCTGGTTTGGCGAGTCCGACCCCGAACGCGGCGACGAGCCCAGCTTGCCCGACACCCTTCATCTGGCGCTCGAGAAGACCGGCGATCTCCGCTACGGCGAGAACCCGCATCAGGTGGGCGCCCGCTACCGGACCATCGACGGTGGGGGATGGTGGGAGACCGCCACCCAACATGGCGGCAAGGCCATGTCGTACCTCAACGTGTTCGACACCGAGGCAGCACACCGGCTGGCCTATGACTTCACCGACCCGACCGTCGCGGTCATCAAGCACGCGAACCCCTGCGGTATCGCCACCCACAACGACATCGTCACCGCCTACAAGCTGGCCCACGAAGGCGATCCGGTGTCGGCCTTTGGCGGCATCGTTGCCGTGAACCGACCGGTCCCGCTGGGGTTGGCCGAAGCATTGGCCGAGGTATTCACCGAGGTCATCGTGGCACCGGCGTACGAGCCCGACGCGCTAGCCAAACTGTTGGAAAAGAAGAACCTGCGGGTGCTCGAGGCCGCCGCGCCGTCGACACCACCGCTCGATATGCGGGCCGTCGATGGCGGGCTTCTGGTGCAGACCGCAGACCATGTCGCGATCGATCGTGACTCGTGGACGGTGGCCACCGATCGGTCACCCACCGACGCCGAGTGGCTCGATCTTGAGTTCGCGTGGCGGGTCGCCGCCAAGGTGAGCTCCAACACCATTGTCCTGGTGAAGGACCGTCAGGCTGTGGGTATCGGCGCTGGGCAGCAGAACCGTCGCGACGCCGGCCGTATCGCAGCCGAGAAAGCCGACGGCCGAGCGGTAGGCGGCGCGTGCGCAAGCGATGCCTTCTTCCCCTTCAAAGATGGCCTTGAGGCGGCCATCGAGGCAGGCGCGACCGCAGTGGTGCAGCCCGGCGGATCAATCCGCGACGACGAAGTCATCGAAGCCGCAAACGCAGCAGGAATGGCAATGGTCTTCACCGGCCAACGCCACTTCAAGCATTAGGTGCTAGCGGCAGGCGTGTTCCAGGTCTGCGGCCAGGATGTTTGCAAACCAGTTGTTGCCATTTCGAGTCAAACCTCTCAGCAAGATGTTCGGCTTGGGCCACAAGCACGTTGGCGACTTCTTCAGCCGATCTACCCCCTAGCCTCGGGTCGGCTAAGCAATCAGCGGTTGGTCGTCCGAGGTGTCGGCGCCGAAGGATTACTAGTCGTGCTGCTGCTGCGAAGTCCAGCTGCGCTCTCGGAGTTTGATCGGTCTCCTCGGACCAAGGCAGGTATTTGCCTATCAGCTCAAAGGCTCGCGAATGGTCTCCCTGGAGGTATGAGTCGCGGACGAAGTTGTGCATTGTGTTGAAATAGACAGGGTCATTCCGCATGACGCGGAAGCTACGCTTTCGAAAGCTGGTTGCGGAACTGTTGTCGCCGGTTCGCCGGGCAGGTGCAATGAGCCTTGAAAGCGTTATCTGAGGTTGATGTGCACAACTCGAAGTGCCATCAATGAGGTATCGGGCTTTCGCCAGTGCCCGACGATCCTCGCCAGCAAAGAGCAGCGACGACACTACCGCAGCCTCATCGCACGTGGAGCAGTCGTTGAGCCACACCCACCCCTTCTTGAGTTCGGCTTGCCATAATCGGCGATAGCGGAGGACTTCATCAGGTTCGCCAAAGTTCATTGCCGCATACATTCGGAGCTTTAACGCTGGCGCATTTGAAGTTCCCTTCTTCTCGAACCGCCGTTCAAGGTCATCGATCATGCTCGACACCTTGTGGCGCGAGATCTCGGGAAGTTGGGGTAGCCCGCCGGCTACCCACTTGTAGTACCAAAGCTGAAGCGGAAACCGCTCTGGTTCCTCGTCATGTCGCGCTACTAACCAAGAGAAGTGTGTGAGTTGATCGATACTGCCGGGTACGTCGAAGGTCGCATGGACGAGGCGGGTTCTAATTTGGAATGCGAGATCGAGATCATTCTCGGCATCTGCGATATCCGCGGCTCGTTTCAGGAGTTCAACCCGCTGAGCGGGTGTTACCGGCTCGTAACTTTCGTTGAGGAGTTCATGGGCCGAGAGCGTGCCTACGGTCTTCATGCGATTTCCCTCGTATCGTTTGTTGCTTCGTCCAAAAGTTCAACCAGCGATTTGTTAAGTAGTGCCGCTTCCTGGGCTCGAAAGGGATGTTGCCCCGCCATTAGTGCCTGGAGATAGATCAGATCGATGGCATTCCCGGTTAGGCCCGCGTTGCTCCGTGCCAAGTCCGCTAGTCGCGCAACAATGGGGTTGTCGGCGTTGAGGCACAACATTGGTCGGGCCGTTGGCACTGATTCCTCGATTGATCCAAGAATTCCTGAGAACAGATCGTTCGTAGATTCTGCCGCCCGCTGAAGTGACCGTGTGTCGGTTGCTTCTTTGGACAAGGCCACGAGGGCCGGCGTTTCGGCAGGTTCAAACCTTCGAAGGGCTCCGTCTACGTCGTAAGTGTTGAGACGCTGAGAAACCAACTTTGAGAGTTCGCTAAATCGACTCGACTCGCCGGGGTCCAGCAGGCCGAATCCTCGGAAGAGGTCTTCGACTTGGGCAACGTCGACCGAGAAGTTGGGGAACGCTAGGGCGGTTGCTTCGAGCAACTCGGCATCGTGGATGTACCCGCCGCACGCAAGGCCGATACCCTGCGATAGCGCTACCGGCGCGATCTGACGAAACTCTTCAACCGTTCGTGTGTAGGTAGCGACGGGGTGGCGAGTTCGAAATTCGGCGATTGTCATGTGCCCTTCGGCAGTCTGGATTGGCAGCCAGTCAGCAACGAGCGCACAGAACTCATTGTCCCTAACAGCGAGCGCTTTCATCGACACATGGTGTGTGGCGATGAGCGCGTTGAGCCTTGGCGACGAGGTGCGGGCCAACTCCAAGAGGTGATCGCGAACTGAAGCGCCTAGTTCGTCCCGAGCTGCTTCGAGAACGTCGTCGCTGTGAAGCTCTTCGCGGCTTGCGGTCGGGTGCAATCCTTCTGATTCAACGACGCATCGTACGAAGAACGCCCATTCAGGAAGAAGGCCTTGGCAAGCACTGTCGACCAGCATGCCCTTGACGTAGACGCGGTCGTTGCGCATCGTTCCCGGTGCCGGTTCGTAGGGCAACACGTAGGCGACGCCCGTCGTTTGCGAGGAACGTGACTCGATTGGAAACGCATCCATTGCTGCGACATCGAGCATCTCGCGTCCGAAAGCCAGGAGTTCCTCAGGTGTCGCGTGCGGCTCGCGGGTAGGAACAGGGGAGCGATTGATGAGGTACGGCTGCGTGCCGTCGCCGCGATCGAAGACGACCCGTACATCGAGTAGCTCCCCGTAGTGACGAAGGTGCCATTCGATGATGTCCGGATCGAACCAGGTCTCTTCGCCGTGGCGAGCGATCACCGATACGGTGCTCCCGACTGGGTGCTCGATGTCCTCGAGGGTTGCTGTCCAGGTGCCGTCAGCGTTGCCGACCCAGCTAATCGTCTCGCCGTTTTCCGAAGAAGTACTGATCACTCGAATGTGTTCGCTTACGGCAAAGCAACTCAGAATTCCAACTCCGAACTGACCGATCAGATCCTCTCGGGCCATTCCGATTTCGTCCCGTTTCGAGCTACGACCAATCACACCCATGAAACTGCGCGCTTGTTCGAGGCCAAGACCGATGCCTTGATCGGTCACACGAAGTGCAGGTCGGCCGTCATGTTCGGCCACGACGAAAAGAACCTCATCTTCGCCGTGCCCGCGAGCTGCTGTTGCGTCGACTGCAT
>CAZGVQ010000320.1:0-4966 GCA_964529355.1 uncultured Acidimicrobiales bacterium | reverse complement strand
GCTCACGAGCGGTGATCGCATCGATCACCGCTTCGGCAGCGTCTCCGGGTGTTTCTCCTCGATCGATTGGGGCAAGGCGTGCTTGTTTCCAATCGCTCGCAGTCGTTCCGTCCATGCCAAACGCCGGACTCGTGTCGGCTAGCACCAATCGAGATACGCGCTCGGGGTGTTCGATCGCCGTGTGGATCGCGTGCATGCCTCCGAAAGACAACCCGACGAGGTCGGCCTTCTCAATCTCGAGCTGATCGAGCAACGACACCAGGCTTTGCGCAATTGCGGGGTAGGTCAGCGGTTCGAGAGCGGAGGAGTCGCCGTAACCGGGCATATCCCAGGCGATGCATCGGTAGTGGACTCCGAGCCCCCGGAGCTGCGGGCCCCAGGACTTTCGCGTTCCCCCCAGGCCGTGCAGGAAGACCACAGGTGACCCGATTCCGCATTCTCTCCATGCGATAGGGCCATCGATGTGGTCCTTCGGCGTCGGTTGGCGATTCACTCCGTCAGTTTATGACGGTAAGATTGCGTCTCGCAAGATGAACGATATATATGCAACTTTTGGGAGCTTTCTGAACGGCCACCTACAGAGGATTGTATAGGATCTACGTTGAATTTGCCGCTGCAATGTGTATTGCGTTCTTGCAGCGAACGGAAATTAAACGCTAGTCTCTCTCCTCATGGGAGGTCTGAGGCTGTGACAATCGAGGAGCGAACTCCCGTCACGCAGGTCGACCTCTCAGACCCCGACATCTGGCTTCAAGCGCCTCCTCACGAAGAATTCGCGCGTCTGCGAACATCGGCCCCCGTCGCGTGGAACGAACGCCACGATGGACATCGGGGTTTCTGGGCAGTAACTCGCCTCGACGACATCGTCGCGGTGTCACGAAACACCGCGACGTTTTCCTCGCGTCAGGGGGTCATATCTCTCGATGACTTCGATGACGACCAGAGCGACGCCCGGCGAACGCTGCTCGAAATGGATCCTCCGCAGCATTCTGCGATGCGAAAGATGACGTCTCGCGAATTCACGCCCCGCGCCATCTCCGCGTTCGAGGCCTTCGTAAGAGAGACAGCCTCACGCCTCATCGATAATGTGCTCACCAAAGGCGCCGTCGACATCGTGGCAGCGTTTAGCAAGCAGCTTCCGATCCTGACGTTATGTCGTCTTCTCGGCGTTCCGGCCGACCGTCGCGACGACATGATGGCGTGGAGCGATGCCCTCATTGGCTCCGACGACCCAGCGTTCATCGATCCGCTCGTTGAAGCGGTACCACTCGAAGAACGCCGGATGCTGCCGTTCGGACATCCGGCGTCACTAGAGGCTTTTGAGCTGGGACGATCCCTTCGTTCAGCCCGATCGGCCGACCCGGATGACGATGTTGTTTCGGCGCTTGCTCTTGGCGATATCGACGGCGATCCGCTGAACGATCAGGAGTTCTGCAACTACTTCCTCATGTTGGTCGTCGCCGGCAACGAAACCACCCGGCACACGATCACCCATGCGATTTCGGCAATCGCCGACAACCCGAGCGAATGGCAGCGCTACCTCAACGACGATCTCGATAGCTTCGTGGCCGCCGACGAAATGTTGCGCTGGGCCACGGCCGTCCACTTCGTCCGTCGTGTCGCCACCGAAGACATCGAACTCCAGGGTGCAAGCATCAGGGCCGGCGACAAAGTCGCGATGTACTACGTGTCGGCCAATCGCGACAACGAGTACTTCGAGAAGCCCGAGTCGTTCATCATCGACCGCGCTCCCAACGATCACATTGCGTTTGGTCGGGGCGGCCCCCATTTCTGTCTGGGTGCCCATGTTGCTCGCTTGCAATTGAGGATTTTCGTCGAGGAGTTGGCGCTGCGGGTTCGCTCCATCGAGCCCGTGTCCCCTCCGCAGCGTTTACGAAGCAATCACATCAACGGCATCAAGTCGTTGACCGTCGAATTCAAGGGTTTGTAGGTGACGAGATAGTGCCTTCCGGTTCCATGCCACCGCCGTTTATTGCCGCAGCTGTGCAGGCCGCGCCTGTGTTTCTCGACGCAGAGGCCACCGCCGAGAAGGCGGTTCGAATCATTGGAGAAGCGGCGGCGCAGGGGGCAAAGCTCATCGCGTTCCCTGAGGTTTTCATCCCCGGGTACCCCTACTGGAACTGGATCGTCAGCCCGCTCAAAGGAAGCGAGTGGTTTCATCGGCTCCACGAGGCGTCGGTCACGGCAACGGGCCCCGAAGTCCGCCAGATTGCCATGGCCGCGCAACGCCATGGCGTGCATGTGATCATCGGAATCAACGAGCGCTCCTCTATTGGTGCGGGCACGATCTTCAACACCGTCCTCACGATCGACGATCACGGACGGCTGATCGGTCGACACCGCAAACTGGTTCCGACCTGGGCCGAGAAGCTCACCTGGACCGGCGGTGACGGGTCGAGCCTCGTCGTCCATGACACAACCATCGGGCCGCTTGGGGCGCTGGCGTGCGGCGAAAATACAAATACGCTCGCTCGCTTCGCGCTCCTTGAGCAGGGCGAGCTCGTGCATGTCTCTGCCTACATTGCGCTTCCGACGGCACCGGCGGACTACGACATGGCAGCCGCGATTAAGACGCGGTCTGCGGCCCATGCGTTCGAGGGAAAGCTGTTCAACATCACCTCCTGCTCGGCGCTCTCGCCCGAGATCGTCGAGGCAATGACCGAACTTGCGCCGGATTCGGCCGAGATGTTCAACCGCTCGCGAGCTGCGTGGACCGGAATCATCGGCCCCGACGGTGCCGTCATCGGCGATGAGCTCATCGACGAAGAAGGCATCGCATATGCCGAGATCGACCTCGCCCGATGCGTCGAGCCAACGCAGATGCACAACATCACCGGTCACTACAACCGGTTCGACGTCTTCGACTTTGCAGTCGATCGACGGGCGAAGGGCCCGGAGGAGCCATTCGCTGGATCGGTTGACCTCACCAAACCAATGCCGGCCGCCGGCCAGGTGAACCCCGAGGAGTCGTCATGACATCGCAGGATCGAGATGATCAACTCGGCCGGGCCCGGGTGCGGGACAACGAGCAGCTCGAGGCGTACTACGAAGAGCTCGACCGCCTCGAAACGGGAGCGTTGTGGACGGTCGCCAACGATATTGAGCCATGGGAACCGCACGCGTTTGCCGTGCCGGTTCTCTGGCCATGGGCCGAGCTGAGGGGCCACGCGCTGAAGGCGCTTGACCTCGTTAGTCCCGAAGACGCCGGTCGACGTGTGGTGTACCTGCGAAACCCGCAACGCAAAGACATCAGTGCCGCGTGCGGACTTCTGTTCAGCGGAATCCAGGTCATGCGTCCCGGCGAGCGGGCTCCCGGACATCGGCACGGCGCGTCAGCCCTGCGTTTCATCATGGAAGGCAGCGGCGGCTACACCATTGTCGACGGTCACCACGTCGACCTTGGACCGCGCGACTTCGTACTCACGCCCAATGGCACGTGGCACGACCACGGAGTCGCCGAAGATGGCGAGATCTGTCTCTGGCAGGACGGCCTCGATATCCCCCTCACCAACGCGCTCGAAGCCAACTGGTACGAGACGCATCCCGACGACTACCAAACCACTCAGTTTCCGATCAACGATTCGGCAAACACCTTCGGTTCCGTGGGTCTTCTCCCCACCACGTACAAGTGGGAGCGGGCCTACTCACCGCTCCTTCGCTACGGCTGGGACCAGACCTACGAAGCACTGCACAACGCCGCAGCCGCCGGGGTCGAAACCGAACACGACGGCGTCATCATGCGTTTCACGAACCCCCACAGCGGCGGGCACGTGATGGCCACCATGGGCGCATCGATGCAGATGCTCCGACCGGGCGAGGCCACGAAAGCCCATCGTCACACCGGAAACGTGATCTACCAGGTCGCCAAGGGCTCGGGGCATTCGGTTATTGCGGGTCAACGATTCGACTGGCAGGAGAAAGACATCTTCTGCGTCCCGTCCTGGGCATGGCACGAACATGCCAATGCCTCGTCATCGGACGACGCCGTGCTCTTCAGCTTCAACGATTTCCCCGTGATCGAGAAGCTCGCATTCGAGCGCGGCGAGGCCCTCGCTGAGAACGACGGCCATCAGGCCATAACCCAAGTGAACGACCCGGAGTCAACCCGATCATGAAACTTGCAACCGTACGCCACCACGCCAACTCGGCCGCCAGACTTGTCGCTGTTGTCGACGACCTGGTGGTCGATATTGGACGGCTCGGCGAGGCCGCTGGCACGCCGTATCCATCCACGATGCTTGAGTTCATCGACCTCGGGCCGGCCGCAATTCCATCCGCCGCCGAGCTGGTCGCCGATGAAACCCTCCGAGGTCGCCCTGGCGTGTCGGTACCTCTGTCCAATGTCGATCTGCTGGCACCGATTCCGCGCCCGCGGAAGAACATGTGGGGTATCGGACTCAACTACGCCGAGCATGTTGCGGAATCGGCTCGCTCGCTCGACACGGCCAAGGAGATGCCGGAGAAGCCGGTGATCTTTTGTAAGCCACCAAGCACGGTGTGCGCCCCGGGTCACCCAATCGAGCACAACCCCGAGCTGACCCAGCAACTCGATTGGGAGGTCGAGTTGGGCGTCGTGATCGGCTCGCGCGCCAAGCGAGTAGCCGCCGACAACGCCATGGATCATGTCTTTGGCTACACGACGATGGTCGATGTATCGGCGCGTGATGGCCGGCGGGCTGGTCAGTGGATCGTTTCCAAGGGCCAGGACACCTATGCGCCGATGGGCCCCTGGATCGTCACCGCCGACGAGATTCCCGATCCGCACAACCTCGACCTCTGGCTCACCAAGAACGGCGAGACCAAACAGTCGTCGAACACGAAGCACATGTATTTCAAGATCCCCGCCCTGATCGAAGACATCAGTCAAGGCATGACCATGGACCCTGGCGACGTCATCCTCACCGGCACCCCCGAGGGAGTTGGCGCAGGCCGCGAGCCACAGGAG
>CAZGVQ010000319.1:0-4968 GCA_964529355.1 uncultured Acidimicrobiales bacterium | reverse complement strand
GCCAGAGGTGGTGCCAGAGGTGGTGCCAGAGGTGGTGCCAGAGGTAGTGCCAGAGCAAATGTCACGTTTGGTGTTGACTTTGGTGCTCAGCGTGGCGTTATTCGAGGTGGTCTTCCAGGAGTTGGTCGATTCTTAGGGCCTCGGGAACGTTCTCTTGGCCTATGCGGCGGTCGATCTCTTCGTGGAAGTGCCAGATTCGGCGTTCCTGATAGTTGATAGGGATGCCGGTGAGTGCCGGCGACTCCATCGACTCCTGAATGGGCGCCATGTTCATTTCGTCCTCGCCCATGATCTGGTTGTAGGTCTGCCGGCGCAGCTGCCAGTGCTCGGGTAGCTCGTCGCCTTCCCAGTCTTTGATGCCGTAGTACACCCAGTCGAGACGGGTGGTGTTCTTGTCGATCGGCCAGAAGAAGTTGATGGGAAACCCGAATCGACCCAGAGGAATGATGGCGTTGGGAAACAGGCTCACCGCCGAACTGGTGCAATCGATCATCGGCGAAACGCCATCGACCACCGCAAAGGGGCCCTGGTCGATGTATTTCCAATCGTCCCAGCCAGCCATGCCTGACTTTTCGATGACCTGACGCGAGTACGGGGTGATCATCCGACTGTGGCCGTTGCGGTACAAACCCATCGCAGCGCCGGCGTTGTCGAGCAGCGACACCCCGTCGTGGGAGTGAATGTGTTTGAAGTGGTACACCTCGAGAAACGCCTCGGCGGTGACCTTCCAGTTGCAGGGCACGATCATCGATTCGCGGTAGATCTCGCGCATGTTCTCGGACTGGAACGGCGCGAGCATCTCGGTGGCCGAACCCAACCAATCAAGCAGTGGCTCGGCCTCAAGGTTTCGATTGACGAAGATGAACCCGCCGTAGGTGTCGGCCTTGGCCTGCGGCAGACAGCGCTGCTCCCAATCGAGGTTGACAAAGTCGCGCTCATCGGGCACCGCGACCAAGGTGCCGCCGTCGATCTCGTAGGTCCACGAGTGGTATTGACACCGAAGCCGCCGCGAGGACCCGGCATCGTCGCGCACCACGGGCGCACCGCGATGTTGGCAGGTGTTGTAGAAGCACCGGATCTCGCCATCGGTGCCGCGCACGATCAGCAGTGGCACGCCCAGATCCTTGAACACGAAGTAGTCGCCGGGCTCGGCCACGTCTTCGACCCGGCCGGCGATGACCCAGGTGTTTGTCCAAAGATGTTGCTGTTCAAGTTCGTAGAACTCGTCGGAGATATGTCGGTCGACCGGGATGTCGTGGAACGCCGGAAACCCCTCGGGAGGGCCGGTGCGGGCGAATTCATAGGCCATGTCGCCCCGAATTCGATCGATAAGACTCTGATCCATTACTCCTCCAAGCCTGAGGAGGTGACGGTAACAAACCGTTCTACGAAGGTCGAACGAGCGATTCGAAGCCAGACGACCAGGCCCGATACCCTTGGCCCATGCGCTCACTTGGACAAAACAACTCCCCGGTTGAGCGCTCCGGTTTTGGGAAGGCCGCGATGGGGAAGGCGTTCATTGCGGCGTTGTTGCTCCTGGTACCGGCCCTGCTCTTCTTCGCATTCAGCGACCGCGCCGACGACCGATGGACAGCGCAATCCCAGATCTTCCACGGGGGCATCGACTTCATCGAGGCCGAGGAAGCCCGGCTCAACAGCGTCGAACTTCTCACCCCGGTTGCTGAAGCCGAGGGTCTGAGTCTCGAGGAACTCCAACAGGACTGGGACGCCGGAATCGTCACCGACGACTTCTTCGCAACCGACCGACCCGACACCCAGCTGTTGAAGTTGGAGTTCGTGAACGAAGATCCCGGCCGCACACTGCGAGTCGTCACTGCGATCACCAATGCGTACCTGGCCGACGCGGTGCCGCTCGCGAACCTCGACGACACCCGCCGACAGTTACTCGAACTCGAAGAGAGCCACCTCGTGGCACTGAGCGAACTTCTCGCCCGCATCGAGACGCTCGATGCTGACACGGTGGCCTTTGACGACGCCCGATCGACCCAGGCAACGCTCGAGGACGCCATCGTCGACGTTCGTGAACTTCGCGAGGAAGTAAACGACACCGACCGGGTGATGATCGGCTCGGAGTTGGTGGCCAGCCCCTTCCTGCTTCCCCAAGAGTCGTCGAACGCAGTGAGCCAAACGTTGCTGGGCCTGGCCCTCGGGGTTCTGTTGGCCGGCAGTTTCCTGGTGTTGGTGCACTACGGCGAGCGTCGGTCTACCGAAAATCTCTCGAGGCGATCGGCGAACGCACAGGAAGCGCCTCGAGCTTCTCAGCAATAACGTTGATGACGCCCTCGTTCTTTTCGAGGCGGCCTCGAATCAGCATCGCGGGAGCGGTTTTGGCCACCATGGCGTGATGAGTCCAGCAGCCCTTTGACACCACCACGTTGATGAGCCCGGTCTCGTCCTCGAGGTTGATGAACGTGGTGCCACCAGCGGTAGCCGGACGCTGGCGATGGGTTACCACTCCCCCGACGATGACTTTGGTGTTGGCCGGAGCGGTTCGAAGACCAATGGCGGTGACCACCCCTCGCTCATCGAGCATCTCGCGCACGAACTTGGTGGGATGCCCATCGGGCGAGACCCCGGTGGCCCACAGATCGGCCAGCGCAACCTCGTGGTCTGACATACCCGGCAAGGTGGGCGCCACGACACCGGTGATGATGCCTTCGAGTCGATCGGGTTTGCTTTGAGCCACCGCACCCGCCGACCACAACGCTGCCCGCCGGGCCGAGCCGTCTTCGAGTGCACTGGTGGGGTCGAGAACCGAATCGAACACGCCCGCGGTGGACATGGCCTCGAGCACGTTGAGCGGAAGCTGATGCTGACGGGCCACCTCTTCCATGCTGGCGTAGGGCTGCCCGGCGACGATGGCCTCGGCCAGGTCGTCGCCCACATGACGAACCGACGAAAGCCCCAGCCGCACTGCTCTCTCTGATTCTGGATCAGCATCGACAGGCTCCAACGACGCGCCAGCGGCCGAGGCGTTGATATCGGGAGTGCGAACCACCACGCCATGGCGACGGGCATCCTGCACCAGAGAATGAGGCGAGTAGAACCCCATGGGCTGGGCGTTGAGCAGGCCGGCACAGAACGCCGCCGGGTAGTAATGCTTGATCCACGAACTCGAATACACCAGGTAGGCAAACGACACCGAGTGGCTCTCGGGAAACCCGTAGTTGGCAAAGGCCGCCAGCTTCTCCCACAGGGTGTCGGCGATGTCGTGGGTGATACCCCGCTCGGCCATGCCCTCATACATCCGGGCCTTGAGCCGCAGCATGCGTTCGGTACTGCGTTTAGAACCCATGGCTTGTCGAAGTTCGTCGGCTTCGCCGGGGGTGAACCCACCAACATCGATGGCCATCTGCATCAGCTGCTCCTGAAACAGCGGGATGCCCAGCGTCTTGGCCAGCGACTTCTCGAGCAGCGGATGCAGGTAGGTAACCGGCTCTTCGCCGTTGCGTCGACGGATATAGGGGTGCACCGATCCGCCCTGAATAGGACCGGGCCGGATCAGCGCGATCTCGACCACCAGGTCATAGAAACAACGAGGCCGCAGTCGAGGAAGGGTGGCCATCTGGGCCCGACTTTCGATCTGGAACACCCCAACGGTGTCGGCGGCGCAGATCATGTCGTACACCTCGGGGTCCTGGGGCAGTTCGGCCAGGTCGAGCTTGAGCGGGTTTCCCGCAGCAGTGCCATCGTCGGTGTAGTTCTCGGCGATGAGATCGACCGACAGATGCAGCGCGCTCAACATACCCAGACCCAGCAGGTCGAACTTCACCAGACCGGTCCGGGCGCAATCCTCCTTATCCCATTGCAGGACGCTGCGGTTCTCCATGCGACCCCATTCGACCGGGCAGACCTCGACGATGGGCCGGTCGCATATGACCATGCCGCCCGAGTGAATACCCAGGTGCCGGGGTGCGTGCTCAAGCTCGGATGCGAGCTCGAATACCTGGGCCGGAAGGTCCTGATCCTGGGCGCTTAGCGAGCTCCAGCGTTCCATTCGTTTACTGAAGGCATCCTGTTGACCGGTGCTGTAGCCGAGCGCTTTGGCTACATCGCGCACCGCTGACTTACTGCGATAGGTGATGACGTTGGCCACCTGCGCGGTGTAGTCGCGGCCGTAGCGCTCGTACACGTATTGGATGACCTCCTCGCGCCGGCCGCTCTCGAAATCGATGTCGATGTCGGGCGGGCCGTCGCGTTCGGGCGAAAGGAACCGTTCGAACAGCAGCCCCAGCGACACGGCGTCGGCGTTGGTGATACCCAGCGCATAACAGACCGCAGAGTTGGCGGCCGATCCTCGGCCCTGGCAGAAGATGTCGTTGGTGCGGGCGAACTCGACGATGTCGTAGACGATGAGGAAGTAGCCGGGAAAGCCCAGCTCTTCGATAAGCGCCAGCTCGTGATCGATCTGCTCATAGGCGCCCGGCACCCGCTCGGCGTTGCGGGTGCCGTACCGCTTGGCGGCACCACGCTCGACCAACACCCGTAGCCACGACATCTCGTCGTGATCATCGGGGCAGGGATACGGCGGAAGCTCGGGGGCTACCAGTTGCAGATCGAACGTACAGTCCAACGCCAGCTCGGCGGCCCGCTCGACCACCCCCGGATACCGGGAGAAACGGCGTGCCTGCTCGTCGCCCGAACGAAGATGAGCCGATGCGGCAGCCGGCAGCCAGGCATCGATGTCGTCGAGAGATCGACGAGCCCGCACCGCCGCCATCGCGGTGGCCAACCGACGACGTTTGGGGGCGTGGTAGTGCACGTTGTTGGTGGCGATGACATCGAGTCCCGCGGCGATGCCGAGCTTGGCCAACGCATCGTTGCGAGCCGAATCGATGGGCTGGCCGTGATCCCACAACTCCACGGCAACGTTGGACGCCCCAAACCCCTCGACCAACAGGTCGAGGGGTTTGGGGCGTCCAACGTTGCCGTGGAGTTGTGGGATCA
>CAZGVQ010000318.1:0-4994 GCA_964529355.1 uncultured Acidimicrobiales bacterium | reverse complement strand
GATACATACACACATCCGCGCGGTCGATAAGCACATCTCGTGTCGTGCCGAATTCGTGGACGGCGACGCCGACGCTGGCGCGAATGTCAGCGACTCCGCCCGCAACGGCGATCGGTTCCTTGATGTGGGCGCAGATTGCTGCGCCCAGCTCGACTGGTGCGCCGGCGGCCGGCGGCCCCGTGACGAGGACGACGAACTCATCGCCGCCGAGTCGGGCAACTACGCCACTTCGTGGGGTGATCGACTTCAACCGTTCGGCAACGACCCGCAGAACCTGGTCGCCCGCCTCGTGGCCGTAGCGGTCATTTGCCGCCTTGAACCCATCGAGGTCGAGGAACAACAGGGCGATCGTTTCGGTCGCCGGGTCGTGAAGGTTCAGCCAGGAATCGATGCGGTCGATGATGTTGAGGCGGTTCGGGAGCCCGGTGAGCACATCATGGTTGGCCTGATACGCCAAGGCTTCGGAACGGCGGGTGACCTCCTGGAACACCCCAGCAGCCGCCAGCGAGACGCCGGCCTGGGCAACCAGGGCTTCGCAAACCGCGAGCGACTCATCTTCAGCGAACGGGGCATCGGACCACACACGCAATACCGCATGGCCCGAGTCGTCCAGCGGCATCGCCGCGGAGGACCCAACACCCAGGTTGTGCAACGTCTGACATGCGGCGACATCGCCGGACTGATCGACGATGACGGTTCCCTTTCGTCCAATGACCCGGTCGGCCAGAAATTCAGCGGGGGCAGCCTGACCAACCCCCTGCACTGAGTGACTCACCGCCCAGGAGCCTGTTGCTTCGTCGAATCTCGTCACGTCGGCACCGTCGAAACCAATCGATTGCACGCCCTTGAGGAGGCTGTCGTACACAGCTGATTCATCGGCGCTTCCCATCGAGCGCGCAGCGACGGTTACCTGACGGAGTTGCTCAGCCCGTCGCTCCGCCACGACGTTGGTTTCGTGGGCCTGCTCGATTTCCTGACGAAAGTGCGATCCCAAATAGAGCGCCGGTACCGCAATGAGGAGCACGGCGAAGAGTTGTTGGTAGGCCAGATACAGCGTGTCGGTGGTTTCGACGGCGGCCGCAGTGCCGAGTCGAAGGCCGAGAGCCACGTACGCGATGCTCGCTGTCAACCAGGCCCCACCAGCACCTTTGGCGGCAAAACGATTCCAGCCGGTTGTTACCGGGAGCATCAAGGCCACCCAGGCAAGCGGCGTGGTCTCGGCTTCAAGCGAGAACATCACCATCAGCGCCAGCACCACGTCAGCCCCAACCTGGAGGACGCCGAACAAACCGCGAAGATGCGACGCCGGGTCACCGAATCGGAACACGACGATGTTGATCGCGATGACGACGGCGACGACGAGGCCGCCGAGGACCAACGGCGTCGAGGCTCCGCCGGAGAGTGCGCCGTCGAGCACCACCGAACCGAGAAGCACAAGCCCGAGGAGCATACGCACGGCAAGAAGGGCTCGATCGATGATCGCCTCAGAAATCTTGCCCGTCCGTGCGCGGTTCACTGCGTCGTCGCTCTTCTCGACGACCTTTGCGCTGTCCTGGGTGGCAACAGCTTGGGTGAAGGCACTGAGCCGTGAACCAGCCATACGGGAGTAGTCAACGGCAATTCTGCAACCTTCGTTTAGCAACAATCCAAAGATTTAGGCGCCTTCCTTGAGAGGGGCAGGTGCCCACTCCCGACCATCGGGGTCGCTGACGCCTGATTGCTAAATCCGTCCGCTCGTTTGGTCGTTACTACGGGCATGCCCCGCAAGGTTCATGTCATTAATCCGGAAATGCAGAACAACAAGAGTCTCCGAACGGCGGTCACGGTCACCCTTATCGCTGGCCTGACCCTCATCCTTTTGTCGACGGCCGTTTTCTCGTTGGCCGCTACCACCCGCTCGTTGAGCAGCGACGCCGAGCGACTTCACAACGCCGATGAGGCGCTACGTTCGGCGACGACCGTTCGCGCCCAACTCGCACTGGGGCTGCATGGCGCGCGGGTCGACAGCCGGATTGGAAGCGATTCGTCTGCATCGGTCGGCGCTTCGATGAACGAAGCCGAGCTGGCCCTCGATGGGTTCATACAATCGATTGCGATTCTCGACATCGACGCGTTGGAAGAGCCAGCGGACTCCTTTTCAGCGTCGGCCGACGCCAGCGTCGAATCGATCCGGGCGCCAACAAGCGAGGCCGAACGCAACCGAATCGACGAGGCACTCGATGTTTCCTTCTCGTCGCTCATCGACGGGCTCACCTCGGAACGCGGACGGCTTCTCACCGCGGTCGGCGACGCAGACCGCCGCATGGGAACGCTCGGAAACCTGGCGAGCTTTGTGGTGGCCTTCTTGTTGCCGACCTCTGCGATCTTCATCTACCGCCAGCTCGCGCGTCGTCCTCGACGCCAGGTGGAACTGGAACACGAGCTTCAGCTGCACCGACGGACCGAACGTGAACGCGCCGAAGCTCTACGCGTGGGGCTTGACTACTTCAATAAAAAGGTCGAGGCCGGCGATGCTTCTGCGGTGATGGCCGAGGCCGAGCGGATGAGCATTATCAATGCTCTCAACTACGGCCAGCACACCTACGACGTTGCACGCGTCCGGCTGGTCGACGTGTTGACCACCACCAGGGACTCGGTGGATAGCGAGTTGACCTTCGAGTTGTCGGCCCGAGACTTCTCGGTGCTCGTCGATGAGCGGGCCCTGCAGGTCGCCATCGGCACGTTGATCGACAACGCTCGCAGCCGGGGTGCCTCGCGCCTGCACCTCACGGGACGTGACGCTCCCGCGGCGGGAAAGATCGAATTCTTGTCCGACGCCGAGAACATCGCCCCGCTCGTCGCACGGAGTGCGTTTCTCGAGTCGACCGATCTCACCGGTGTAACCACTCAGGAACAGCGCGAGCTGGTGTTGGCCCGCACCCTGCTCGAAGGCATGGGCGCCAGGGTCGAGTATCACTCGTCAGGCGAATACGAGAAGTTTGAGATCACGGTCCCGCGGGCCGCCCGTTCAGCGGTTCCCGATCGCGCTCCCGCCGAGGTCAGCTGAACCGCATGAGTCGGTTGTCCCGTCGAACGCTGCTTCCGCTCGCTGCCATCGGAGTCCTGCTACTGGTGGGGCTCTATTTCGCGTATCGAGCCCAAGCAGCGTCGTCGATCTCGAACGTCGGAAACACGGTCGCAACCTCCGTGGGACCCATCGATGCCGTGCCGTATCCCGTGGCCGATGGCGACTATGTCATCGTTGGTGTGACTCCAGCGAACAACACGATTCCTCAGGTTCCGTCCGGGTGGCAGAACCTTCTCCAGGGCGGAAGTAACAGCGGACAGAAGGTCTGGGTCTTTGTCCGCTTTGTTCCGGCTGGAGGCTTCACCACGCCCCAGATCTTCGAGTCGAACGACGGGGCAGATCTAACCGTTGTCTCAGGCGCGTACCGGGGGGTAGACCCAACCCAGCCCGTTACAAAGTCCTTCGCCGGAGGCGGAACCGGTTCGATTCTCATACGCAACGAGGTCATCAGCGAGTCCGCCGTGATGTTGGTGAGCCACAGCCTCGCCGCCGATATCATCCCGATTGACCCAGCAGGACTCACCCGAGAAGAGTCCACGATTACAAAACCGTCGTCCATGATCGCGTCGACCGTCGACTCGGGTCCTGGCGGGAACGACTTCTTTATCAACATCGACCCGACCAGCGGTGCAACCGGCCACTACGCCTATGCCGTCCTCGATCTCAACCCGGACGCGTCGGCGAGCCAAACCGTGGACATCGGCGTGTTCGACAACGTCGCCGGCGACGCCCTGACCGCTGGCGGCACGCCGGGCCTGGCCGGAAACGACTACATCGAGGCACGGGCTGATTTCTATCTGGATGACGGTGATGGCCTTCCGGGCGCCGGCGATATTCTCTCCGCGTCGAGCACCGGTTCCGACGGACGATGGAACACCGATCTTGTCGACGGCACCTACTGGGTCGTGGTGACCCCAACCGACGAAACCGCACCGGCCTGGCGGGAGCAGACCTATGGCCCTGCGGGCTCGTGGTGCGATGACGGAACAGGAACCGCTACCCAGCTCGCCAGTGCTGGACCCTGCTACGGCGGAAAGACCCACGATCAATCACACGACGACAGCGCGCTCGCGGGCGCCGAGCATCTGGCCCAGTTCACCATGGCGGGCGCCGGCGCGACCCTCGACTTCGGGTTCAGCTACAACGTGGTTACCAACACCGGCGACACCGACCAGGACGCGACCTCAACCAGGTTTGCCCAGGGCACACTGCGCCAGTTCATTGAAAATGCGAACCAGGTGGCGGGCCCCAACACGATGCGCTTTGTGCCACTGGCAGCACCCGAACTACGGGGCGAGACCTGGCAGATCATCGCCAACACCCCGCTGCCACCGATCACCGGCGACTCGACCGTGTTGAGCGGTGATCGATACGGGCCGGCTGGCCTACAGATCATCGGGGCCGCCCTCATTTCCATCCCGGATCCCGGATCGTTGCTCGGCAGCCCGGTTCAATTTCTGCTCGCTCCACCTCTCGAGATTGAAGGCTCTCTGTCGTTCCAGGGCACGGCATCGAGTGCGTTGCAGAACGTGTCGGTCTACAACCCGGGGGGTGTCGCCATCCACCTCGACAATGCCACCGCCTACACGATCGACAACGTATTCGCCGGTATCGACGCGGTCGAGGCTCCATCAGCGCCGGCCACCTCGTTCGGTATTCAGTCCTTTGGTAGCGACGGCACCATCGACCATCTCCTCGCTGCACAGAACAGCGAGAACGGCATCTCGATCGACAGCACCGGCGGAACCACCCTGCTGAACAACTCGTGGATCCACGACAACGGAACCTCCGGGGTGGGCGGTATCGGCGTACTCACCGAGTCGGACCTGACGATCACCGACACCTCCATCGACGGCAACGTCGGCGATGGCGTTGTCATCGGCGATCCGGCCCTGGTGGTACTTCGGGGATCAACGAGCTTCGGGAA
>CAZGVQ010000317.1:0-4999 GCA_964529355.1 uncultured Acidimicrobiales bacterium | reverse complement strand
GTTGTGAGGATTGCGGGTGGTGCCGAAGACCTCGTTGAAGGTATGCGATCCGGCTCCGAACTCGGGGGTGTTGGTCTTGCCGATAAAGATCGAACCAGCGTTGCGCATGCGTTCGACAAACAGCGTGTCTGTTGCAACCGGCTGGTCCGAGGTGGTGAGCGAACCTGAACGGGTTGGAAGCCCGGCCACATCGGCGAGGTCCTTTATCGCATGCGGGATGCCATGAAGTGGGCCCTTGGGTTCGGTGGCGTCAGCTGCATCGGCTTCGGCAAGGAGCTCTTCGCGGTCGCGTAGTGACACGACCGCGGTGATCTTCGGATTGATTTCGTCGATGCGGTCGAGCACCGAAGTCATCAACTCGCGGGCGGAAAGCTCTTTGTTGCGGATCTTCTCCGACAGCGAGACAGCGGATTCCCAGATCAGTTCGTCAGCCACCGCGCAAGACTACGCCCAGGTCCTGCTCCTGGTCAGGTGTGGGTGTGCATTAGGAGCGCTCGACTCTGACTTCACTAGGGTGGCGGCCATGGCTGCCGGAAGCGTGACCTTGACCATCGATGGGCCCATCGCCACCATCACCAACGACAACGTCGACAAACACAATGCGTTCGACGATGCGATGGACGCCCAACTCTTTGAGATTCTGGGCGAGCTGAAAGGCCGCACCGATGTTCGGGCCGTGATCTGGCGGGGAGAAGGCAAGTCGTGGTCGTCGGGTCGCGACGTGGGGGCCATCGGAGGTCAGCAGGTCGAGATGACGCATCACGAGCTGATGAGCCGGGGTCACCGGGGTATCCAACAGGTGTGGGATATCGAGGCGCCGATCATCGTGCCGATCCAGGGCTGGGCCATTGGCGGTTCGTTTCAGCGGGCGCTCCTTTGCGACATCCGCATCTGCACGCCCGACGCCCGGTTCATGCTTCCCGAGGTTGGGCACGGCGTCATCCCCGATACCGGCGGCATGGGTGTGCTCTACGAGATGTGCGGGCACGGCGTGGTGAGCGACATGGTGCTCACCGGCCGCCGCCTCAGCGCGGAGGAAGCGTTGTCGCTCGGCGTGGTGTCGCGAATCGTCGACGCCGATGACCTCGACGACGTTGCGCTCGAGATGGCCAACAAGATCGCCGCTTCGCCGGCGGTCACGGTGAAGCTTGCCCGTCGGGTCATCGGCCACCTGGCGCAGCCTCAAATCCGGTCGTCGATGGAAGACGAGCTGTTCTTTCAGACCTTCAACAACAAGTCCGAGGACTACGCCGAGCTTCGAGCGGCGCGGGCCGAGGAACGCGACCCCAACTTCCGAGGTTCATGATGGGTATTCCGGCGCCGCCGCCAGCGGGAGAAACCGCACTCCGGCCAGGAACGTTCGACGGGCAGACCGTCTTTGTCACCGGCGGTGGCACCGGCCTGGGGAAGGCCATTGCATTGGAGTTCGCCCGGTTGGGTGCATCGGTGGTCATCGCATCTCGCAACCCCGAACATCTTCATGCTGGTGCTCAGGACATCTGGGAACTCGGCGGGGGAGTGCTGACCGTCGAGTGCGATATCCGCCAACCCGACGACATCGCGGCAGCGTTCGATGCCGCCACCGAGCGGTTCGGCATGCCGACGGTGCTGGTGAACAATGCCGCAGCGAATTTTCCGGTACCGGCCGAGGACATGTCGCCCAACGCATGGCGAACCGTGGTCGACATCACCCTCAACGGCACGTTCTTTGTCGCCCGCGAGTTCGGACGTCGGCATCTCGATGCCGGAACGCCTGCGTCGATCATCAACATCGGCGCATCGTATGCCTGGACCGGCGGACCAGGATTCGCACACTCTGCTGCGGCCAAAGCAGGCGTGAAGAACCTCACCGAGTCACTCGCGGTCGAGTGGGGACCCAGCGGCATCCAGGTGAACTGTCTTGTCCCCGGGCTGATGCCCCACGAAGACATGACCGCCGACATCCAGGGCAATCTCGCCCGGACCCACGATAAAGATGCCAGCCAGCCTGCGATGCGGGTGGGCGAGCGCCAGGAGTTGGGCTGGGCGGCCACCTTCCTGGCATCGCCCTACGGCAGGTTCATCAGCGGTCACACCCTGGTGGTCGACGGCGCCAACTGGCAACGCCGATCACTCACCAACCCCGCCGTAACCACCGTCCGAGAACAGATGGGCAAAGACCCCTTCACCCTCGACCCAAAGTGAATGGGGTGTCAGACACATCTTCGTTTTGGTGTCAGACACATCTTCGTTTTTGACTGAAGTCGGCGTTAGTCGGGGATCCAGGATTCTGTGTTGACCCCAAGGCCGTCGGCAATGCGGTTGACGTAGGCGTAGTAGCTGATGACTTCGGCGATATCGAGGATGTCTCGGTCGGTGAAGCCAGCGTCGGTGAGCGCCTGCACATCCGACTGCTGCATCTCGCCTGGGGAGTGGGTGAGCTTGACGGCGTAGGTGAGCATGGCGGCTCGCTTTTCGCTGAGTGGTGCCGCCTGCCAGTCGCTTTCGACCTGGGCCAGGAGCTCGTCGTCTTTGAGGAGACGGCGCAGACCGCGCCGGTGGTGAACGATTCAATAGTGGCAATGGTTCTCCAGCGACACCACCAGGGCGATCATCTCGCGCTCGACCTTGCGCAGCGTGGCGGTACCGGTCATCGCCGACGTGTACAACGCGTTGTGGGCGGCCATGGCCGTGGGGTTTAGCGAGTGGATGGCCATGATGTTGTCGACCCGGCCAAAGTCCTTGTCGATTACCGCGTCGTATTGCGTGGCGAGGGCGTCGTCGTCGGCCCACTGCTGGTCGGGCACGATGGCGATCCATGCCCTGCTGTTTTCGGAAGTCATTTGCGAAGCTTCTCACAGGTGATTGCAGCGCGCAGCGTGTGACGAAGGTCTCTGTTAGGTCTGCTTTACAATAGGTGGCAACCCATGGTTACACTTACTGGTATGCAAACCATCAAGCTCCTTGCGGCCTTCGTCGCTCTCGCTCTTTTTGCTGCCGCGTGCGGTGGCTCTGACGGTGAAAGTGCCGAGGCGATTGCGTCAATCGTGGGCGATGACGTCGAGTGTGTCGACTCCACCGGTGAGTCGGTCACCATCTACTCCGGTCGCACCGAGAACCTGATCCAACCGATCCTCGATGGCTTCGAGTGCGAAACCGGTATCGAGGCCAGGGTTCGCTGGGGCGACTCCACCGACCTGGCGGTGCTGCTGGCCGAGGAGGGCAACGCCACCGACGCCGACGTATTCCTTTCGAGCTCACCGGGACCGGTTGGCTTCCTCGATGGCAACGGCCTTCTTGGCCAGATCGACGCCGACACGCTCGGTCTCGTCGATGCCAACAACCGGGCACTATCCGGCTCATGGGTTGGGTTCTCCGGCCGCAAGCGGGTGCTGGTCTACAACACCGAAAACGTGTCGGAAGACGAGCTTCCCCAATCGGTGCTCGACCTCACCGGCGACATCTACGAGGACCGCGTTGCTATCCCGGCAACCAACGGCTCGTTCGAAGATTGGTTCACCGTGTTCCGTGACCAGGAGGGCAACGATACGGCCCAGGGTTGGATCGACGACATGACCGGCAACGGCGCACAGCCCTACGCCAACAACCGATCCATCGTCGAAGCGGTGGGCCGTGGCGAGATCGACTTCGGTCTGGTGAACCACTACTACAACTTCCAAGAGGCAGCGGCCCGTGGCGACGAGCACAAGGCCCTGAACTTTGACTTCGCCGAGAACGACATTGGTTCGCTGCTGATCATCACGGCGGCCACCGTGACCGCTTCGACCGACAAGCTCGACGAAGCCAACGACCTCATCGCCTACCTCCTGTCCGAGAATGCCCAGCGGTTCTTCACTGAGGAAACCTTCGAGTATCCGCTGGCCGCTGGAGTCGAGCCGGTCGATATTCTTCCCCCACTTTCCGCCCTCGAGATCGGTTCGGTCGACTTCGAGAGTCTCGGTGGTGGATTCGAAGACACCGAGCGAATCATCCAGGAGAGCGGCATCCTGAACAACTGATGCCTTCGCAAGCTTCGACCTCACGTGGTGCTGTCAGCGCCGGGCCACTCGGCCTGCGGTTGGCCGCCACCGTTGTGGGTGTGGCGTTTGCGTTTCCCGCCATCTATCTGGTGTGGCGAAACTTCACCAGCAGCACCGACCCACTGGGAATCCTGTTTTCGGACCGCACGTTGGGGCCGCTGCGCCGCTCGCTTACTCTCGCCGTGCTGGTATCGATGAGCACCGCAGTACTCGGAACCTGGTTGGCGTTTGTCACCACCCGCACCGACGTTGTGGCTCAGAAGTTGCTCCGGGTTCTGCTTCCCCTTCCCCTGGTCTACCCGACCTTTGTTGGGGCAGCGGCCTTCATCCGGACGCTCAGTCCTGGCGGTATCGCCAGCGACATCCTGCAGACCGTGGGGGTCGAGCAACGGTTCGAGCTACGTGGCCTGCTCGGGGCATGGCTGGTGCTGACCTTGTTCACCTATCCCTACGTGTACCTTCCGGTCGCAGCCCGGTTGCGTCACCTGCCCGGCTCGGTGGAAGAGAGCGCCCGCCTACTGGGCGACACCGGCCTCCAGGCGTTTCGGCGGGTGGTGCTTCCACAGATTGCGGGGGCGATCTCGGCCGGGTCGCTGCTGGTGTTTTTGTACGCGGTGAGCGACTTCGGGGCGGTACAGCTCATGCGATACGACACCCTCACCCGCGCCATCTGGACCACCCGGCTCAACAATCAGCGGGTTTCGCTGGCTCTGAGCCTGATCCTGTTGGTGGTGGCAGCCATCGCGGTGGTGGCCGAACGCTCCGCTGAACGGCGGTTCGTGGTGCCCGCACGTGCGCGTGCCGGAGCGCCTCTCAAGTCGTCTCTGGGAAACTGGCGTGTTCCGACCACCCTCGGAGTCTGGGTGGTGGTGTTTCTGGGACTCGTGGCACCCGCGGTGGCGTTGGGCGACTGGGCTATCACCGGAATCGTCCGCAGTGCCCGGGGCGAGCGTTCGCTCTTTATCGACGCCGGCGACATC
>CAZGVQ010000316.1:0-5005 GCA_964529355.1 uncultured Acidimicrobiales bacterium | reverse complement strand
ACCACCAGGTCGAAAAGTTCTTTGTCGCGTCGAGCGAAATGATCGCCGGGCCGAAGCACAAACAGCTCACACAGGTGGTCTGGAACCTCTGCGCCAACCGTGAAGCACGCCGACGAATCGCCGGACTGGGCACCGACGTGGTGCACCTGCACACACCGTTTCCCTTCATGAGCCCAAGCGTGGTTCGGGCGGCGAAACGGTCGGGCGTTCCCGTGGCCATGACCTCGCACTCGTTCCGAATCCCGTGCATCGTCGGAACCCTTCAGCGCAACGGTTCAGCCTGCCACGACTGTGTGGGCGCCCCGCTGCCTGTGGCTGCAGTTCGCCACCGGTGCTACCACGACTCGCTTCCGGCCTCGGCCGCCCTGGCAGCGAGTTCGCTGTTGCACCACAAGACCGGCACCTACTCGTCGGCCATCGATCGGCATCTCGCACTCACGCCCTACATGAAGGACCTGCTGGTGCGCGACGGAATTCCGGCCGAGCGGGTCACGGTTCACCCCAACTTCATTCCCGACCCGATCCACGGAGGCGACCCGGCGACCGATGCTCCCGAGCGGTCTGGCGCGGTGTTCGTTGGTCGCCTGGTCGGTGAAAAGGGCATCGAGACCTTGGTCGAGGCATGGCGACTCCTGGGCGACAACGCTCCTCCGCTTCGAATCGTTGGCGGCGGCGACGAGCGGGCCCGCCTTGAAGCTCGTGCTCCCGCAACCGTTTCGTTCCTCGGTGAGATTCCCAACCCCGACGTGGTCGGGCACCTGCGACACGCCGAAGCGTTGATCTTTCCCTCCGAATGGCCCGAGGGGCTTCCCATCACCCTCATCGAAGCGTTGGCCACCGGAACCCCGGTGCTGTATTCCGACATCGGCAACTTCACCGATCTGCTCGAGGACGCTGGGTGTGGCGCATCATTCGTCACCGGATCTCCGGAATCACTGGCTGAGACCGTCCGGTCGTTCTTCGGACCCCTCGGACAAGGCCAGGGCTCTCGCCACGAACGCTCGCAACGAGCCGCACGCGCGTACTACCAGGAGCACTTCACACCAGCCGCTGCATTGCACCGGCTTGAGGCGATATACCGCGGTATTATCGACAATTAGGGTCTGGCCTAGGCCGTTCGACCCATTGTTGCCTTTCAGTATCTTTGATGTACTGGTAGTACATCACATCTTCTCTCGGGAAGCTCTCCCGAAAGACTCTCAAATGTGCGCGTAGATTTCTCGATCGCGTGGAAAGCCCAGGCATCCCCCAATGCTCGACACCAACCGAAATCGTGCCGCCCTGACCAGGCCGGGACAACTTGTCGACGACCAGCCCTCGGAGATGACCGTCCCTGAGACGCTGTCGGTCCTCGCTCGCTACATGCCCATCGTTCTCGCGGCTGCGGTAGCCGTCGGTGCGCTCACCTTCATCATCTCAAGCCTTCAGACCCGCCAATTCGATGCCAACGGCCGACTCGAACTGTCGACCCAGGTCGACTTCTTCGACATCGAAGGCAAACGATTCACCGCCGAGACCTTTCTCCGTAGCGACGAAACGATCGATGAGATCAACGCGTTCGCCGATGGCATCGGCACCGAGATTCTCAACATCCGCGTCGACCTTCCAGCCGACTCAAAAGGCATCGACCTCAACGTGAGCGCCACCACTGCAGACGGCGCAGCGATGGTAACCGACGAGCTCCTTCGCCTCGCCGCAGCCAACGACGACGAGATCCGCGCCGAACAGATCAACGAGGCCCGCACCGGGCTTCAGCTGATAATGGATCGCCTTCGAGCCGAGATGGACGAACTCGACGCCGAACGCGACATGATCATCGAGCAACAAACCACCGCGACCGAAGCTGAGCGACGCATTCTCCAGAGCCGCCTCGACGAGGTGTCCCGCGATCGCAACGCTCGCCAGGACCAACGCAACCAGTTCCAACGCGAACTCGACAACCTCGAACTCGACCTCGACTTCCGCCGGGCGAACCTTGAGATCGCCTGGGAGGCCCTGACCCCCACCGACGCTTCACGACCCAAGCCGGTACGTAACGGCCTGCTCGGCTTCGCACTGGGTTCCATGATGGGCGCTGCGGCGGTCATGGTGTTCTTCCGCGACCGAGCCCGAATCACCGACCCCGACCGGGTTGGGGCTCATCTTGCTGCACCGCTGCTTGCCGAAACATCCATCGCAACCCCGGCCACCGATCTGATGCCGGTCTCCATCGCCATCGACCGACGAGCGGGCGGACAGCGCATCGGGACCCTCGATGTTGCCGAAAGCGGCGGCGCCCAGAACGCCGCACGATCGCTCAACTCGCTGTTGGCTCAGCGCATGGACGAAAGCACCCGGAACCATTGGCTCCAAATTCCCCCCGGTACCCCGGGCGCACCCTGGGTGGTCGGCTGCGGCGACCTCGATGACCCCAAGTCCGCCGGTTACCTCGACATGGTCGACGCCGTGGTGCTGCTCACCGAAAAGGGAAAGCTGTCGGTAAAGAAGGCCCACGCGACTGCCGGACGCCTGCGGGCTCTCGGAATCGACGTGCTCGGCGTCGTCGTGGTCCAGTGATCGGTCGACGATGACCCAAGCCCTGTTCGACCGCCTCGACGAGCGCAGCGATACCCCCAGGTCCGGCGAACTCGCCGCCGAGTCGCCGTTCTACCTGCGCTGGTTGCCGAACGACATACGCTCGATCATCCCGACGCCGCTCATGCTGGCGGTGGTGCTCACGGTCATGATCATGCCGCTCGATTTCGGCTCGGTGTTCGGACTGGGCGTTCCCAACGGCAGTCTCAGCAACCGGGGCTGGGCCCTCCGAGTTCTCATGGCCGGTGGACCACTGCTGTTCCTGCTCAACGACCCGGGCAAAGCATTCGAGCGAATGAGCCGACACCCCATCGTCGGGTTCACGCTGGCGCTCACCTGGAGCGTGCTCACCATTCCGTGGTCGATCGAGCCAACCCTCAGTTTGGTGGCCGCCGTTTCCTATGCCGGCACGCTCATGTGGGTCGTCACGGCTGTTGATCGTGCCGGCTGGGAAGCCTTCGAACGAGCGGTCACCGCCGGCCTCCTGCTGTTCGTCACCGCCGCAACTGCAACCGACATCCTCGGCATCGGCGTTGTCGACAACCCCGGTATCGCGTCCATCGACTTCGGCCGCCTCAAGGGCGTGGCCCTTCACCCCAACACGCTCGGCGCGGCCTCGGCCATCCTGGTTCTGATGTCGCTGGCCACCATCGAGCGCAAACGTGCCGTACCGTGGCTCCCTATCCTGGGCCTTCCGGTTGGTGCCATCGCCCTGCTGTGGACCCAAAGCCGAACCGCTCTCCTCGGGCTCCTGATCGCGATCGCGTTCGTTCTCACGCCCCGTGTGCTGCGCGGTTTCCTGATCATCGCGATGTTCGGCGTGCTCGTGTTCATCGCGGCCTTTGGCGGTTTCGAAAGCCAAACGTGGGCCGACCTGAGCCGATCACCCGAGAACAGCGCCGAGGTGAGCGGGCTGTCCGGCCGCCCAGAGCTTTGGGGCGAAACGATCCGGGTTATCGAAGCCCGGCCAGTAGCCGGTTATGGCATCGGCACAGCGCCCGAGGTTTACCGCGACTCCGGTATCACTGAACGCATTGGCTGGGAACCACCCGACGCCCATAACGAATACCTTCAAAGCACCGTCACCATGGGCTTTGTGGGACTGTTCTTCGTGCTCTGGAGCCTGATCGGCTACTGGAAGAGCACGCGAGCCCGACCCGACAAATGGCGAGACGGCGCGGTCGTTCTGGTACTCGCCGGAAGTATCACCGAGTCGGTTTTGCTCGGATTTCTCCCGTCCATCACCTTTGTGATCATGGTTGCCGCCCTTACATCGGCCAGTAATCCCAAGGAGCCGGTCCGCTCATGACATCCCCTTCTGTTCCCTCGCCCTCGTCTCCGGGTCCCGAGGATCTGCCGTATGCCGTGGTGATCATTCCGGCGCACAACGAGGCCGGCACCATCAAGCGGTGTCTCGACGCGATCCTCGATGATCCCAACCACGCCGAATTCGACATCGTGGTGGCCACCAACGGCTGTACCGACAACACCGCCGAGCTGGCAAACTCCTACGGCCACCCCGTTCGGGTACTCGACAGCTCGGTCGCCGGGAAGGGCGCGGCCCTCAATATGGCGTTGGCGGCCACGCCGGACACGGTGCGCATCTATGTCGACGCCGACGTTGAGGTCAGCCCCGGCGCCATGACCGCAGTCGTCGAAACCATGGAACGCACCGGAGCACTCGCCGCGGCGCCCCAGCTGGTGTTCGACACCTCAAACTGCAGCATGCCGGCTCGCCTCTACCTCGAAACATGGGCCAAGGCCGACTACTTCACCGAAGGCCATGTCGGCACCGGGCTCTACGCGATTTCCGCAAGCGGCCACGAACTGATCCCGACCTTCGATGATCTCTTCGCCGAGGACCTCCTGCCGATTCAGCGCTTTGACCGCCACCAGCGAGCCACGGCCAGCGACGCCACCTTCCGCCCGCTGTTCCCACAGAATCTTCGCGACCTGGTCAAGGTCCACATGCGCCAACAAGTAGGCGTGATCGAATTCGACGAGTGGCTCGACGAGCATGGCGAAGAACGCGACCTCGACTCTTTGGACAAGGCTTGGATCCGCAAGCTGTTCCGCGACCCCCGCAACTGGCCCGGTGTGGCACTGTATGCCCCGCTCCGGCTCATCATTCAGGTTGGAGCGCACTGGAAGCATCGCTTCGGAACACGAACCTGGACCCGCGACGAGACGTCGCGGCAATCCGCCGCTGCGTAGCTCGACGATCTCCCCAACGATGCGCCCCGCGACAAACAACAGCCAGAGCACGGTGCCGATGAGGCCGACGTCGGTAGCGGTGTGCGTTGCCACCTACCAGCGACCGCAACAGCTCCAGCTCCTTCTCGCTGACCTCGCCGGGCAGACCTTCGGGTCGGTCGTTCCCTCTTCAGTGGTTGTCGTCGTGGCCGATAACGACCCCGACGAGACCGCACGC
>CAZGVQ010000315.1:3894-5076 GCA_964529355.1 uncultured Acidimicrobiales bacterium | reverse complement strand
TTGCCGAACCCCAACCGGTGGTGACACCACAGCCGACGAGAGCCGCTTTATCGAGCGGGATGTCCTGGTCGATCTTGATGCACGATGCTTCGCTGACCACCGTGTGTTTGCCGAAGGTGCCGATGCAGCACATGATGCCGAGGTCGGTGCCGTCCATTGCGTGGTGACGGGCGGTGAGGTCGGTGACCTGACGGCCCGCGAGGAGGAACGCTCCGAGGTCGCACAGGTTGGACATACCCGTCGAGCAGGAGGGGCAGGTTCCGCAGGCGGGGATGAAGCCCAGCACCACGTGGTCGCCCACCTCGAGCCCGGTGACACCCGGACCGACTTCCATGACCTTGCCGGCACCCTCGTGCCCACCGATGATCGGGAACTGCTGCAGGCCCAACTCAGCCGCGGTCGCGGCTTCCATAACCATGTCGCCGGTGACCAGGTGCTCATCGGAGTGGCAGAGGCCGGACCCGACAAGCTCAAGCAGTACCTCGCCGGCCTTTGGCGGATCGAGCTCGATCTCCTCGACGCTCCACTCTTTTCCCTGATCCCAAAGAATTGCTGCTTGTGTTTTCACGTTTCCCCCTGATGTCGGCTGCTGAGGAGACTGTACTGCCGGGATGTGGTTGTGACAATCGTCAACTAGAATCCGGTTCCTATGAACAACCCTGCTGAACCTGCCGCCTCTCCCGACGCTCCGGAGACCGACGAAACCAACCAAACCACCGACCTGGTGGAAGAAGAGCTGCTCGTCGAGGAGATTTCCATCGACGGTATGTGCGGCGTCTACTAACCCGTTGCCCGCTCCTTTGACCGCGACCACGGTTTCTTCGGCGTTCGACGCCACGCGCGCGTACCGGCAAAGCCCCGATATTGGTCTGCGCCCCGAGCCCTTCGGTGCGCTTGCCTATCACTTCGTCACCCGACGTCTCGTGTTTCTGAAGAGCCCGCTCCTGGTCGATCTCGTGACATCTCTCGACGCCCATGGCTCCGCCGACGAAGCCATCGATTCGGTCGATGCCATTGTTGCCCAGATGGCCGCCAACCCAACCAAGCGCACCACCTATCACCAGGCTCTGGCCTCGCTTCTCGAGTCTGGCGTCATCGAACCCGCTCCCACTCCACAGGCTGCACCATGACCAACAGCACCGTGACCAACAGCACCGTGACCAACCGCACCCCACCGCTCGT
>CAZGVQ010000315.1:0-3794 GCA_964529355.1 uncultured Acidimicrobiales bacterium | reverse complement strand
TGACCAACAGCACCGTGACCAACAGCACCGTGACCAACCGCACCCCACCGCTCGTCGAGCAGCTCAAAGGTGGTCTCGACGCGCCAATCTGCCTCACCTGGGAGCTCACCTACGCCTGCAACCTGGCGTGTGTGCACTGCCTGTCATCGTCGGGCCGACGCGACCCCAAAGAGCTCAGCACCGCCGAGGCGTTCAGCGTCGTCGATCAGCTTGCTGAACTCCAGGTGTTCTACATCAACGTGGGCGGTGGCGAGCCCATGATCCGTCGCGATTTCTTCGACATCGTCGACTACGCGATCTCCAAGAACGTCGGCGTGAAGTTCTCGACCAACGGGTACTACATCGACGCCGAAGCGGCTGAACGGTTCGCGGCAATGGACATGCTCGACATCCAGATCAGCCTCGATGGTATGGATGCCGAGACCAACGATGCCGTGCGAGGCGAGGGCAGCTACCAGCGGGCCCGCCAGGCCATGGACCACCTGGCCGCCGCCGGGTTCGAGAACTTCAAGATCTCCATCGTGGCCACCCGCCACAACGTCGATCAGCTCGACGAGTACAAAGCCATGGCCGACGCCTACGGCGCCCAACTGCGTGTCACCCGGCTTCGGCCATCGGGTCGCGGTGTCGACACCTACGACGAGTTACGACTCACCAACGACCAGCAGCGTCAGATCTACCGCTGGATTCTCGATCACCCCGACGTGCTCACCGGCGACTCGTTCTTCCATCTCAACGCGCTTGGTGAGTCGCTGCCGGGCCTCAACCTTTGTGGCGCCGGACGCATCGTGTGTCTTATCGATCCCATCGGCGACGTCTATGCCTGCCCGTTTGTGATCCACGACAACTTCCTGGCCGGAAACGTTCGCGACGGCGGGGGCTTTGGCCAGGTGTGGAAGCACAGCGACCTGTTCACCGAGCTGCGCGAGCCCGACAACCCCGGTGCCTGCTCCTCGTGTGGGTCCTACGACGCCTGCCAGGGCGGCTGCATGGCAACCAAGTTCTTCACCGGTCTTCCGCTCGACGGTCCCGACCCCGACTGTGTGTTCGGTAGTGCCGACGAAGCCTTGGCCAAGGTGGGCGCCGGCCAGGTGCCCCGGCCGACGCAGGACCATTCAAAACCATCGTCGGCGACCTCGCCGGTGGCCATCACGCTTGGACCAACCAGAACATCGTCGGCTGGCTAACCCATGGACGACGGCGCGACCTACCTGGGTGACCTCACCTGGCGCGACATCGATCAACACGGCGCTTCACTGACGCTGCTGGTTCCGGTGGGGTCTCTGGAACAGCACGGGCCGCACCTACCGCTCGACACCGATACCCGTATCGCGAAGGCGCTCTGCATCGCCGCGTCCAGCCGCGTTGAGTACGCCGTCGTTGCGCCCGAGATCACCTATGGGGCGTCGGGCGAGCATCAGGACTTTCCCGGCACGATCTCTATCGGCACCGAGGTACTCACGCAGGTGCTGATCGAACTCACCCGCTCGGCGCTGGGCCCTTTCGCCCGAATGGTGTTGGTGAACGGTCACGGTGGCAACACCAACGCGGTGTCCGACGCGGTCGCTTTGGCCCGCGGCGAGGGGCGTGACGTGCACGCCTTCTGGCCGAAGTTCTCCGCTGACACCACCGATACCCACGCCGGTTTCACCGAAACCTCGCTGATGCTGGCGTTGGCTCCCTATGCGGTGGCGGTCGATGACGTCGAGGCGGGCAACGTCGAACCACTCGAAGACCTCCTGGGACGTCTCCAGGACGATGGCGTGCGCGAACACGCGCCCAACGGCGTGCTCGGCGACCCCGAAGGTGCAAACGCCGGTGCCGGCTGGAAGATGGTCAGCGCCGCGGTTGACGACCTCGTCGCGCTCGTCGGCACCCTTACGAGCACCGCCAGTGAACCGATGGAGGCCTGATGGCAGCAAACTCGCTACCCGTGGCCCTCATCACCGGGGCCGGCCGTGGCATTGGCGCCGCGACCGCGAAGGCGCTGTCGAACGACGGCTGGAATGTCGTGCTCGTCGATGCCTGCGCGGATGATGCTGCGCTCGATTACTCCCTCTGCACCAACGCCGACCTTGAAGCGGCTGCCGACGACTGTGGCGGCGTTGCCGTGGTGGCCGATGTGCGAGATGCCAGTCAACTTTCCGCTGCCGCGGACACCGCGGTCGAGCGTTTTGGTCGTCTCGACGCGGCGATTGCCTCAGCCGGGGTCATCGTGGGTGGCGAAGCACTTTGGGAAATCAGCGATGCCCGTTGGCAGGCGCTCATCGACATCAACGTCACCGGCGTGCTCAACCTGGCCCGGGCGGCGGTACCGCACCTCCTCGCCACTGCCGAGGAGACGAGCTCGGGTCGCTTTGTTGCCATCTCATCGGGCATCGCACTAAAGGCCAGCCCGAAGTTGGCGGCCTACAGCGCATCGAAGGCAGCGGTTATCGGCCTGGTGCGGGGCTTGGCTGCCGACCTGGCCAACACCGGCGTCACGGCAAACATCGTGCAGCCGGGTACCACCGATACGTCGGTGCTCGCTCCCAGCGCTGCGGTGTATGACCTCGACGACCCGGCCGAGTTCACCCAGCACCACATCGACAATCGGGTGCTCGACCCGGCCGAGGTGGCCGCAGCCATCGCGTGGCTGGCCAGCGCCGGATCGTCAGCGGTCAACGGCGCAGTGGTGCCGGTCGACGCAGGTATGACCGCCCGCTAACTTCGGACAAAGGGGAGAATCATATGTTCGACTACGTGATCAGCAGCGGAACGATCGTCGATGGTACGGGTGCGGCTTCGACCACCGGTGACATCGCCGTGAAGGACGGCGTGATCGCCGAGGTTGGCGGGAAAATCACCGACTCGGCCGCCGAGGTCATCGATGCCGACGGCGCGTTGGTGACACCCGGATGGGTCGATGTGCACACCCACTACGACGGCCAGGTCAGCTGGGATACCGAAATAGCCCCGTCGTCGCACAACGGCGTCACCACCGTGGTCATGGGGAACTGTGGCGTCGGGTTTGCTCCCGTGCCTGCGGGCGGCGAGAAAGCACTCATCGAGCTCATGGAGGGTGTCGAGGACATCCCGGGGGCGGCGTTGCACGAGGGCATGGACTGGGGACAATGGGAGACCTTCCCCGAGTACATGGATTACCTGGATGGCCGCGAGTTCGCGCTCGACGTTGCAGCACAGATCGCTCACGGGTCGGTTCGCTTCTACGCGATGGGCGAGCGCGGCCGTCTCAACGAAGATGCCACCGCCGCTGATGTGGCCGCCTGGCCCGGATTGTCGGCGAGGCCATCGATGCCGGCGCCGTGGGGTTCAGCACCTCTCGCACTATTGGCCACCGGTCGCTATGGGGTACCGAGGTTCCCGGAACGTTCGCGGCCGACGAGGAACTACTGGCCATCGCCGAGACGATGAAGGCAGCCGGCAAGGGAGTGTTCGAGCTGATTCCGGCATGCACCGTCGGCAAGCTCGAGAGTATGGGCGGCGAGCGCACCACCCCCGAGGCCGAACATGACCTCATGCGGCGTTTCTCGCTGGCGAGCGGCCGTCCGGTCACGTTCACCCTTGTTCAGTCTCCCGACTACGACCCGAACCTCTGGCGCACGATTCTTGAACTGACCGAGTCCGCCAACGCCGAGGGCGCGCAGTTGCACCCACAGGTGTCGTCGCGAGCCATCGGGTTTCTCACCGGGCTCAGCGGGTATCACGCCTTCATGCGCAAGCCGACCTACCTGGAGAAGCTCGCACACCTGCCCCTTGCCGAGCGCGCCAAGGCCATGCACGACCCACAGGTT
>CAZGVQ010000314.1:0-5080 GCA_964529355.1 uncultured Acidimicrobiales bacterium | reverse complement strand
CTCCAACTGGACGCCGCGAAAGTCACGCGTCGACGACATCGACTCGGTGGTGTTCTTCGGGCTTCAATACTTCGTGAAGGAGTACCTGGTAAACCGCTGGAACCGCGAGTTCTTCGCTCAACCGAAAGCGGTGGTTGTCGAGCGGTACGCACGACGCATGCGCAACGCCGGCATCAGCATCGAGGTCGACCACATCGAGGCGCTCCACGACCTCGGGTACCTGCCCGTCGAGATACGAGCCCTTCCCGAGGGGACCGAGGTTCCCATCGGCGTGCCAATGTTCGTGCTCTGGAACACAGAACCCGACTTCTTCTGGATCACCAACTACCTCGAGACCTCGCTGAGCTCTGTGGTCTGGGGACCAAGCACCGCAGCAACAATCGCCCGCCAGTACCGTCGAATCATCGAAGGGTGGATCGAGACTACCGGCGGCGATATGGACTTCGTCGACTGGCAAGGTCATGACTTCAGCTACCGCGGCATGTACGGCACAGAAGCCGCCATGCTTTCGGGCGCCGGTCACCTTTTGAGCTTTACCGGGACCGACACGGTTCCAGCAATCGACTTTCTCGAGGACTACTACGGCGCCAACAGCGACGCCGATTTGGTCGGCGGATCGGTGCCAGCGACCGAGCACTCGGTGATGTGCATGGGAACGAAGGAGGACGAGGTCGAAACCTTTCACCGGCTCCTCACCGACACCTACCCGGGCGGCGTGGTGTCGATCGTCTCTGACACCTGGGACTACTGGAAGGTCTGGACCGAGTACCTGCCGGCGCTACGCGAGGAGATCCTCAACCGCGACGGCGTGTTGACGATTCGCCCTGACAGCGGGGACCCCGTGAAGATCCTGGTCGGTGACCCCGACGCGGCGCCCGGCTCGCCAGCCTTCCGAGGTTCCTACGAATTGGCCTGGGAGATCTTTGGCGGCACCGAGACCGATGCCGGCTACAAGCTGTTGGACCCCCATATCAACCTGATCTACGGCGACTCGATAACCCCGGAGCGCTGTGAGGCGATCTGTTCAGGACTGGCCGCGAAGGGTTTCGTGCCCAAGAACGTGTTCGGCATCGGGAGCTACACCTATCAATTCAACACCCGTGACACGTTTGGTTTCGCCATGAAAGCAACCGCCGGGGAGGTCGACGGCGAACTCCGTGAGATTTTCAAGGACCCAGCGACCGACGACGGCACAAAACGATCAGCTCGCGGCCTTCTGGCCGTCGACCGCCTTGACGACGGCACCCTGGTGCTCGAGGAGCGCACGTCGTGGGAACGGGTCTCGGACTGTGCTTTCGAGCCGGTGTTCCGGGACGGCTCGCTCCTGCGGGACGAAACCCTCACCGAGATCCGCTCACGACTGCGAGCGAGCCGATGACCCCCAGGCTGTGGCTGGTTGTGGTGACCGGCTCTGTCGGGTGGACCAACGCTGAGGTGATCGAAGAATCACTCAGGGAGTTGGCCACCCGCAAGTCGGCGTCCGAGGGGTCACTTCGGGTCATCACCGGCATGGCCAGCGGCGCCGACGAGATCGCTCGAACGTGGGCCGCTGATCACGCAAAGAACGGTGTCTCGTTATTCGCCGAGCCGCTCAAGCCCGGGCCCTATCCCCACCCGATGCATAGCTACAACCACAAGATGCTGGCGATGAAACCCAACCTGGTGCTGGCGTTCAAGGAACAGTTCGACGACCGGTGGGCAATGCCATCCTGCCTGGCCGGCACCGAACACATGTGTCGCATCGCTGCCGATGCCGGAATCGCCGTGCTCCTCAACGGGTCGGTGGTTCTGGCTGGGGACGCTCAGCCCTTGGGATGAGCGAGAAACCAGTCCCAGGCCAGGTCGGTGGTGTTGAAGTCGGCGGTGGAGAACCCGAGCAGGTCTTGGAGCGCCAGAGCGGTGACGGTTCCCGGCCACGTATGACCGCCACCATCGACGACCCAGAACTCAAGGTCTGCAGCGCAACTGGCAAAGTCCTCGACGGTTACCTCGTCGCTGAAGGCGATCACGTCTGGCTCAGGGTCACAGCCCAACGCTTCGGCCCACTGGTCGACCTCATCTGGAATGGGCACGAACTCGACGTCAGCGCCGTCAAGGGTGCCGCCGTCGCCCAGCAGCGATGATTCGCCGCCCTCGAAGGGCACAACGTCGTCGGCGGTGCCATGCACGTGAAGCAGGGGAACCTGACGGGTCGGCGTGCAGTCGCCCTCGGGAAAGTCGATGCCGGCCACACTCACCGCGGCAGCAAAGCGCTCGGACAACGTGCACGACAGTGCGCTGGTCATAAAGCCGCCGTTGGACATTCCCGTGGTGAAGATGCGGTTGGTGTCGACACACAGATTCGCTTCGAGCGCATCGAGTAGTCCATCGACGAAGGCCACATCGTCGACGAATTCGGACGTGCCGCTGATATCGGTGTTGAAGAAGGTGGTCTCGGTACCCGGAATCGTGGACCCCTCAGGGTGAACCGCTACGAACCCTTCCTCGTCAGCCTTCGCGTCCATACCCGTGAGCAGCACCTGCTGGCCGGCGTTGCTGGTCAGGCCATGGAAGTTGAGCACCAGGGGCACCGGGGTCTGGCCATCGTGGGCATCGGGGATGAACTGAAGGTATGCCCGGTCGCCCAGAGTCTCAGCTGTCGACCCGGCGGCCACCGAACTCGTTCCACAACCCGAGGAAGCAACGACCGGTACGTCGGCGGGCGCAGGGTTCGCGTCGACGGTCGTCGCCGGCGAACCCAACTCGGATGGGGCCGCCTCAGGTGGAGGTGGATCGTCGGGAGCCGTGGTTGTAGTGGCGACGGGCGCGGCGGTGGTTGGGGCAGGCGCAGCGGTTGTTTCGGGCGCCGACGTGACTTCGGGAGCCGACGTGGTCTCGGTCTCCGCAGCGCCAGAGGAGGCATCGCTCCCTCCGCATGATGCAGCGATCAACGCCATAGCGACAAAGAGAAGGAAGAGCGAACGACCGCGACTACTACCCAGTGGTAACAACATGAGAATGGACCCTACTGGGTAAGGACCGCCTACCCGACCTCTGCGCTGGCTCTGCAACTACCCGCGGCTCTCGGCCCAGGTCTTGCCCTTCTCCACATTGATGTCTCGGGGCAAGCCCAACGCCTGCTCGGCCACGATGTTGCGCTGAATGGCAAAGGTACCGCCGCCCAGGGTGAGGGCAGGCGAAAACAACCAGCCGTAGTGCCACATGGCCTCGACCTCGGGATAGTTCGAGAAGTCGAGCCCTGACCTTCCCGTGGGTGTCCCCAGAGCGCTCTTGGGCAATCGACCCGCGGGGCCGGAGCCTTCGATCATTCCGGCTGCGCCGATGACATCCTTCGCCAACTCCATCACGTGCTGTCCGTGCTCGTCGGCGAACATCTTCTGCACCGACGCTTCGGCACCGGGGGCCTGGCCGGCCAGCTTTGCCGAAAGGGTTCGCAGGCGCATGAGCCGGAGCACCTCGGCCTCGGCGTACAGCCCGGCGATGCGTTGGCGGATGATCGGGTCGGTGATACCCATCGGTCGGATGAGGTCGATGAGGTCATAGGTGCTGGGCCCCACGCCCCACAACGATCCTGCGCTACTGAGCGAGACCCGCTCGTTGGCCAGGGTGACCTTGGCCAGCCGCCAACCGTCGCCCTCGGCGCCGACCCGGTTCTCGACCGGAAGCCGCATGTCGTCGAAGAACACCTGATTGAACGAGTGCGCCGTGGTCATATCGATGATCGGGCTCATGGTGAGACCAGGCGTGTCCATCGGGCAGATGAAGTACGAGATGCCCTTGTGTTTGGAGACGTCGGGATCGGTGCGAGCGATGAGGATGCCGAACTGCGACCCATGAGCGCCCGACGACCAGATTTTCGACCCGTTGACAACGTACTCGTCGCCATCACGCTCGGCTCGCGTGGCCAGGTTCGAAAGGTCCGAACCTGCTTCGGTCTCGCTGAACAGCTGACACCAGTACTCCTCGCCGCTGAAAATCTTCGGGAGGTAGCGGTCGATCTGTTCCTGGGTGCCGCCGGTGAGAATGGTGGGTGCCGCCCAGCCGATGCCGATGGGGTTGCCCGGCCCGTTCACCTCGGCCCGCTTCAACTCATCGTCGATGATCAGCTGATGAATCGGGTCGGCGTCGAGCCCCCAGGGTGCGGGCCAATGGGGAACCACATAGCCAGCCTCGGCCAGCTGCTTTCCCGTGGGATCCGGGTTGGCGTTGAGCCACTCACGCACGGCGAGGCGGCGAGGATCATCTTCGGCTGGCAGCTCAAAATCCATGCCCCGAACCCTACGTTCACCAGTGGTTCGGCACGAAATGCCACACCGTTCGAAGCCCGAGAAACCGCCAAATCCGCTCTAGCGCTGGTGCCGTCGGGTCCGTACCATGGGCCTAATGGCCCAGCGGCTCCCCTCCAGACTGGTGCTTTGCATCCTGCTCACCGGGTTGCTCGTTCTCTCCCCTGGCGCTGCGCTGGCTCATCCTCTCGAGCCAGACCACGAAAGCCACGAGGAACAGCATCAACCGGCCGACTCGCCGCGTCCGCCCTCGCTCATGCTGAGCGTCTACCGGTGGACCACGGCCAGCGCAACCATTGGTTGCGACCTGCCAGGCGGACTGCTCGCCGCAGTCGGCGAGGTCGCCTCTGACCACGGCATGCGCACAAACGGCGGTCCAACGCCGACCCTGGACGACGACGGCACGTTGCGCCCCAGCCTGATCGGTCCCCCGGCCGGCGACGATACCGACGGCGGGCGCTGGGATCGCGACCAGGTGCTCGACCATCCTGTCGGCCCGTTTCAGATCACTCCCGCATCTTGGAGTGATTTTGGCGTCGACGCGAACGCCGATGGGCTCATCGATCCCAACAACGCGTGGGACTCCGCCGCTGCAGCAGCCTCGCTTCTGTGCGCTCTGGGAGCCGGTGAACCAGAACAACTCGACGCCGCTCTCAGCTCGTACTTCGGTAGCGACGCCCACGTCGACGAGGTACGGGACAAGATGCCCGGCTACGGCTCGATCACCGGACGAAACGCCGTAGGCGAACCTTCGCAACTCGGCACCTACTGGCCCGACGACACGAACGCCTTTC
>CAZGVQ010000313.1:1643-5094 GCA_964529355.1 uncultured Acidimicrobiales bacterium | reverse complement strand
CTCCTGTGGATTTGACCACAACCTCCAATCTTGACCAGTAGCACCCGAAAGGAAGCCGATCATGGCCTTTGATCCCAACCGCTGGACCCTCAAAACCCAAGAAGCCTTCACCGCTGCAACCTCGCTGGCGAAGACCAAAAACAACCCCGAGATCACCCCAGCCCACCTGCTCTCCGCGCTGATGTCACAGACCGAGGGCATTGTTCTACCCATCCTCGACCACCTCGGCGAGTCGCTGTTGTCGGTTCGAAACCGCGTCGACGGCGAGATCGCCGCCCTCCCCACGGCCTACGGTTCCGAGGCTCGGATAAGTCGCGAACTCACCGCGGCCATCGAGCGAGCCGACCAGGCGCGCGACGATCTGGGCGACGAGTACCTCTCCACCGAGCATCTGTTGTTGGCGCTTGCCGATCATCTCGACCTCGAACGCGAGCAGGTTCTCAATGCGCTGCGCGAGGTGCGCGGCAGCCATCGCGTCACCAGCCAGAACCCCGAAGATCAGTTTCAGGCGCTGGAGAAGTACGGCCAGGACCTCACCGAGGCTGCTCGCGCTGGCAAACTCGACCCGGTCATCGGTCGCGACGACGAGATTCGTCGGGTCATTCAGGTCTTGTCGCGACGCACCAAGAACAACCCGATCCTCATCGGCGAGCCGGGTGTCGGAAAGACGGCGATCGTCGAGGGACTCGCGTCGCGGATCGTCGACGGCGATGTCCCGACATCGTTGGAGAACAAGCGAGTCATCTCTCTCGATCTCACCTCCATGGTTGCCGGGGCAAAGTTCCGCGGCGACTTCGAGGAGCGCCTCAAGGCCGTGCTGAAGGAGATCACCGACTCAGACGGCGAAGTCATAACCTTCATCGACGAGATGCATACCGTTGTCGGTGCGGGCGCCGGGGGCGAAGGTTCGATGGATGCGGGCAACATGCTCAAGCCGCTTCTTGCCCGCGGCGAACTGCGGATGGTTGGCGCGACGACGCTCGACGAGTTCCGCAAGCACATCGAGAAAGACCCGGCACTCGAGCGGCGGTTCCAGCAGGTGATGGTTGCGCCGCCTTCGGTCGACGACTCCATCGCAATCCTGCGCGGTCTCAAGGAGCGCTACGAGGTGCATCACGGCGTGCGCATCCAGGATGCTGCGTTGGTGGCTGCCGCGGTGTTGTCCGACCGGTATCTCACCGGCCGATTCCTTCCCGACAAGGCCATCGACCTTGTCGACGAGTCGGCCAGCAAGCTTCGTATAGAGATCGACTCGGTACCCACCGAAATCGATGTGGTCGAGCGCCGCATTCGCCAGCTCGAGATCGAGCGCGTGGCCCTCAACAAGGAGACCGATCGTTCGAGCAAGGAGCGGCTTGCCGATCTCGAATCAGAGATAGCGGACCTCACCGAGAGCCTCGCCGATCTGCGATCCCATTGGGAGTCCGAGAAGGAAGCCATCAACCAGATCCGCGAGCAGAAAGAACTGCTCGAGTCGCTGAGTACCATCATCGATCGCGAGACCGATCTCGAGAAGGCGGCGGCGATCCGGTACGGACAGATACCCGAGCTCGAGCGCCGAATCGAGGCCTCCACCGCTGCACTGGACGAGCTGCAGACCGGTACCAAGATGCTCAAAGAAGAGGTCGACGAAGAAGATGTCGCCGAAGTGGTCTCAAAGTGGACCGGCGTGCCGGTGTCGCGACTCATGGCGGGCGAGGTCGACAAGCTCATTCGCCTCGAGGATGTATTGCACGAGCGGGTGATTGGTCAGGACGACGCAGTCACCGTGGTCGCCAACGCGATCCGGCGAAGTCGGGCCGGCCTGTCCGACCCGCATCGTCCCATCGGTAGCTTCTTGTTCCTCGGCCCCACGGGTGTCGGCAAGACCGAGCTCGCCCGATCGTTGGCCGAGTTCCTGTTCGATGACGAGCGTTCGATGGTTCGCATCGATATGAGCGAGTACATGGAGAAGCACTCGGTGAGTCGCCTCATTGGTGCGCCTCCTGGATACGTCGGCTACGACGAGGGTGGTCAGCTCACCGAAGCGGTGCGTCGTCGTCCCTACTCGGTGGTGCTCCTCGACGAGGTCGAAAAAGCGCATGCCGATGTGTTTGGCGTGTTGCTGCAACTTCTCGACGATGGTCGCCTCACCGACGGCCAGGGTCGAACGGTTGACTTCAGCAACGTCATTCTCATCATGACCTCGAACCTGCCCGGTGATCCGCTCGACTTCTTCCGACCGGAATTCGTGAACCGGGTTGACGACATGGTGCGGTTCCGTTCGCTCGAGCTCGACGATCTCAGCCAGATTGTCGATATTCAGCTCGAGTCCCTCGAGAACCGTCTTGCCCAGCGTCGAATCAGCCTTGAGGTCACCGACGCAGCAAAGACCAAGCTGGCTACCGACGGTTTCGATCCCGACTTCGGCGCCCGCCCACTCAAGCGGGTCATCCAAAGAGAAATCGGCGACCGCCTGGCGCTGCTACTGCTCGAAGGAACCTACGGAGAAGGCGACAAAGTAACCGTCGACCTAACCGACGGCGAGCTGTCGTTCAGTTAGGTCCGACCTGGCGGCGCTGAGGCTTCGAGTCTGGGCGTGTTCGGGGGTGTTCGGGAAGCGGTTGCGGTCTGCCCGGAGCTGGCGGAGGGCGACACGAGCGCGGCGGGACATAGCGAAGCGCAGAGAGAGCGAACTCGTGAGCGAGCGACCAAAAAATAGAGGGACCTGACTAGATCTCTCTTCCGCCCCACAAAAGTCGGATGGAGAAACCTGTCAGGTCCCAGATGCCAATCTCAAGGGATGTTGCCCCACACCTTGAGATGGCTTTGTGGTGCTCGATGGCTGGCGCCTTTTGCCCCAAGGCGAACTTCAGCCAAGCACAACACTTTTGAAATCGTTATTGGGCGGGGTCTCCTATCCGGTGAAACTCGGCTCGGCGGGAACCGGTTCAGCGGGCTCCTGGTCGGCGGGCTGTTGTGCCGGCTGCGGCTCTGGTTCTGGCTCGGGTTCCGGTTCAGGCTGCGGCTCTGGTTCGGGTTCTGGTGCCGGCTCGGGCTCTGGCTCAGGTTCTGGTGCTGGCTCCGGGTCGACGTCGCCGCCACCTTCGAGGATGCAGCTGATGGTCACCACGATTTCGAGACCCTCGTCAGGGATGGTGATGCTGATCGAGTTACCGGGCTCGGCGATCGGGATGATCGAAGCGGGCTCGACATTGAAGGCGATGTTGGTGGCGTCGCCGGCATCAACGGAGATCAGGCAGCTGGCTCCAACGGGGAGGTCTCCAACAGCAATCGACGGGTTGACGTCGGTGCCACGAGCCGAACCGCTTGGGCCGCAATCGAGGGTCAGCGTCGGCTCGAACTCATCGTTGCCTTCGGTGATCTTCTGCACGGTGATCGAGCTGCCGCCGGTTGCGGGAGGCACGGTTTCTGGCGGGACGGTCTCCGGAGGCACTGTTTCCGGAGGCAC
>CAZGVQ010000313.1:0-1543 GCA_964529355.1 uncultured Acidimicrobiales bacterium | reverse complement strand
GGCGGGGTGGTTTCTGGTGGAGTCGTATCTGGTGGCGCAACCAATTGGGCCCCGACACAGACCGGGCGCACCGAGTTCACCGATGCCGAGCCGATGGCGGCATGTACCGCTCGGATCTGCGTTGCGGTGCCGTTGATGGTTACCTGGCCGATGCCGCCACTCCAGCTGGCTTCTTCAACGCCGTCGGCGAGGTCGCCGGTGACGCCACTGGTGGCAAGGACGTTGCCGGATCCGTCGAGGAGTTCGGCGAACCATTGCTCGTTGCCCTGTCCAGCATCACCTGCGCGACCGGTGAAGCCGTCGTAGCTGACTGCCGAGAGCGTGTAGGTGCCCGGAGGAATGGGCGAACCGAGACCATAGGTAGCCGAGGTGGGCGAGCTCGAGAGGAGCTTGTTGCCGAGGACGTTGTCGAAGGCAACCGAGCCGAAGGAGTTGGCGTGGTCGCCGCCACATCCCGCGGGGGTCGGGCCCGCTTGGGCTCCGACCGAATCGCCCTTGTCGAAGAGGGTCAGGGCAAACAGCGTTGCCAAGACCACCAACAGGGCACCAAAACCGAAACGGACGATTCGGGGCGTGTGTTGTTTGCCAGTTCTATTCGTTGCAGTGGTCGCCAACGGACTACTCCCTACCCAGGTAACTCGCTCCCGCCCGAAGGTACATCTTTAGCAACATCTTCCACAAATCCCCCACTTGTCACTTTGGACGCATTAGAGTGCGCCGCCTTCGTGGCGTTCGCTGTCATTTCGATCAATGCGAATCGAGCTTGGTTTACAACTCCGCATCGAAGCGTCCGGCGCACTAGAGTCGTCCTGTAACGGAGTCGACTAAATAAGGAGCGGCCCGTGCCTGCGACCATTGTCGTTGGCACCCAGTGGGGCGACGAAGGCAAGGGTAAGTTCACCGACCTTGTCGCCAAAGAGATGAACCTTGTTGTTCGCTACCAGGGGGGCCATAACGCTGGCCATACCCTCGTGGTCGACGGCGAGAAGTTCGCTCTCCAACTGGTGCCCAGTGGAGTTTTATACGACCACATCACTCCGGTGATTGGGAACGGTGTGGTCGTTGACCCGCGCGTGCTCATCGCCGAGATGGACATGCTTGAAGGAAAGGGGGTCGACACCAGTCGGCTGAGGGTGAGCGGCAACGCGCACCTCATCTTCCCCTTCCACCAGGAGATCGACGCGCTCCACGAGCGCTATCTCGGCGAGAACAAGCTCGGAACCACCAAGCGTGGTATCGGACCGGCATACGCCGACCGGGCGATGCGCATCGGTATTCGCGCCCAGGATCTCCTCGACGAGAAGATCTTCCGGGCCAAGCTCGAAGTCAGTCTCGATTTCGCCAACAAGGTTCTCACGCGCGTCTACAACAAGCTGCCGCTTGAGTTCGATGAGATCTGCGACGTGTACCTCGGCGAATGCAAGCCGCGCCTCGAATCGCACATCACCGACGCCATCGATTTGGTGCACACATCACTCGAGTCAGGTGGCAACGTGTTGTTCGAAGGTGCACAGGCCACCTTCCTCGACCTCGACCATGGCAC
>CAZGVQ010000312.1:0-5096 GCA_964529355.1 uncultured Acidimicrobiales bacterium | reverse complement strand
CCACCGTATGTCCGTCGGATTGCAGGGCACGAACCATGGCCTGTTTCTGACGCGGGGTCACCCGGCCGAAGACGTCATGACTTGCCAGGGCTTCGCCGATCGCGTCATCCCGGTCGCCGAGATCTCGGGCGTCCACAGGTGTGCCCTTGGGGTGAAGCCCGGCCCGTTCGCTGATCGCCACCACCGTGTCGGGGTTGTCGCCGGAGATGACCTTGAGGTTCACGTTCTGTTGCGAGAAGTAGTCCAGGATCTCGGCCGCGTCGGGTCGGATTTCGTCCCGGAGCTCCACGATCGCGACCGGGTCGAGATCGGCCGGTGCCGAATCCTCGTCCGGACCGCTCGCGCTACCGGCCACCACAATCAGCCGTTGTCCAGCCGCGCTCAGCCGGTCGACCACTGCAACACTCTCGGGATCGTGACCCACCAGGATGTCGGGGGCTCCGAGGTAGAACCACCCCTGACCGTCGAAGCGGGTTGCCGACCACTTGCGGGCGCTCGAGAAAGGCTCCACCTCCGCCACCTGCCAGCCGGAGTTGCCCGAGAACTCGGCCGCGATTGCGGCCATGGTCGCGTTGGGGGCTTCGTCCGCCCGTGCCAGCGCGGTCAGTGCCTTCGAGACCTCTTCTTTCGAATGCGTGCCCAGAACATGCACATCGGCGAAGGTGATATCGCCCGTGGTGATCGTGCCGGTCTTATCGAGGCACAGCACGTCTACCCGAGCCAGGACCTCCACCGTCGAGAGTTGCTTGGCCAGGGCGTTCCGCCGGGCAAGCGAGAGAACCCCGGCCACGAAGGCCAAGCTGGTCAGCAGCACGAGACCGTCGGGCACCATCGCCACCGCTGCGGCCACCGTTCCCTGAAGGGCGTCCTGCCACTGCATCTCGGCGTCGAGCAGTCGAAGCAGGAGCAACGCCGAAGCCACCGGGATGATCACGGTGAGCCAGCGAAGAATCTTGTCGATGGCCTTACGAAGCTGCGATTCTGCAGCGCTGAATGTCTTGGCCTCGGTGGTCAGGCTGCTGGCGAAGCTGCCGGCGCCTACGGCCGACGCTCGAGCGGTGCCGGAGCCGGCGACCACAAAGCTGCCCGAAAGCACCTTGTCTCCTGGCTCTTTCACGACCGGCTCGGACTCGCCGGTCAACAACGATTCGTCGAACTGCAATCCCGTGCTGGCCTGCACCATTGCGTCCACCGGCGCCTGTTCGCCCGGTTCGAGGACCACAAGGTCGTCGAGCACCACATCGACCGCATCGATGGTCTGGCGTTCGCCGTCACGGATCACCATGGCGCCCGACTCGGTCAGCACCTGCAGTTTCGCCAGCTCGCGCCGAGCCTTCACCTCCTGGGCCACACCCACAACCGTGTTCGAGATGACCACGCCCACAAACAAGCCGTCTGCCAGGTGGCCGCTGATCACCACCAGAACAAACAGCACCAACATGATCGCGTTCACCGGCGTGAAGGCGTTGGCCACTAGGATCTGCCCCACGCTCCGTGTGGGCGGCTCAACGGCCTTGTTCGACTGACCTTCCGCGACCCGCGTGGCAACCTCGGCGGCGGTCAGGCCGGTGCTCTCTTCGAGTGTCGCCACAGTGAGCTAGATCCCAGCCGGTCGAATGTACGAAGTCAAACCTGGCTGGTTGGGGCCGATTTGAACTACGTTCGAAAGAATCGACTACTGCACTCGGAGAAGTAAAGATGGGAACCTCTGCGAAGAACACTGCTCGAAAGTTTGCCGTGGCTCTGGCCATGACCGCCTTGGTCGGAGGAGCTGCCGCCACCCCCGCTCTTGCCGACAGCCCTCACGAGTCGGGCAATGGAAACAAGAACGGCCATGACAACGGCAAAGGCAAGGCGAACGGTCACGGCAAACAGGACGACCGCAACGCGCCAGTTCAGTGTGTCGGCGACGAGTGCATCATCGAGATTGACTTCGGCGACCCAACACCTGTCGGCGTGATCATCCTCGGCTAACGCAACGATCAGTTGGCGTTCGCCGTAGGTGTCGAGCGCAGAGCGAAGCTTGTCGGCCACCTCGATCGCGGCCGGTGTGCGCAGATCGACATCGAGCACGGTCGCACCGAATCCGTTGGTCGAGGCATGAATCTGCACCCGGTACCGTAGCAATCCGGCCTGCCGAGTTCGGTGAGCACCGCGCGCGAGACTGACGTCCATGTCCGAAGCACCTGCGTACGACACGGTTGCCGAGCTCTACGCCGAGCTGTTTCTGCACGACCTCGATCGTGTGACGTTCGATCGTGATGTTCTCGATGCCTTCGTCGCTGGTCTTGGTGGTGAAGCGCCGGTGTACAAGAGCGTTGTGCTCGATGTCGGGTGCGGGCCCGGTCACGTCACCGACTACCTGCGGCGAGCCGGCGTTCACGTGGTGGGGTCCGACCTGTCGATCGAGATGATCCGACAGGCGAATCGACACTTTCCCGATGGTCAGCACCTGGTCGGTGATTTTGCCTCGCTCCCCCACCCGGTCTCATCCATCGGCGGGATCGTGTCGCGCTACTCGGTGATCCATCTCCCACCCGAAAGCCTCGCGTTGGTGTTCGAAGAGTGGGCCCGTGTCCTCGCGCCGGGTGCCCCGCTGATGCTGTCGGGATTCGCCGCCGATCGGCAAGACCACGGGCAGCCCTTCGATCACAAGGTGGCTACCGCTCATCAGCTGTGTCCCGAGGTACTGGTGGAGCAACTGGCCGAGGTCCAATTCTGCGAGACGAGCGTGTCCATGCGCGGCCCACTCAGTGACGAGCCGCGCCAGATGAGGCATTTCGCGGTTGCGGCCCGGCTGGGCTCTGAGGCCAACTAGTATGACCGCCACCACAAACAGGAGTTTGGCTATGGCCGATGGATGGGGAACTCGCAGCAAAGACTCGAACCGACTTTGCCGATCTGATCGAAGGGCTCACCGACGAGCAATGGGACAGCCCGAGCTTGTGCGAAGGCTGGGCGGTACGCGATGTCGCCGGCCATATCGTGAGCTTTATCGAATTGTCGCTACCCGCGTTGGTGCTCAGCATGGCCAAAGGCGGCTTTAACCCCGATAAGGCGTTCAACGCCACGGCCAAGAAGTTCGGCGCTCGTCCGGCCTCGGAAATCGCGTCGATCATTCGCGCCAACGCAGCAAAGCCTTCGGCGATGAAGTCGTTTCCTGCGGGTCTCACCACCGTCGATGTCGCTGTGCATACCCAGGATGTTCGCCGTGGTCTTGGCCTCGACGGTGCACTCGACCCTGATGTCGTGGCCGAAGCGCTCGACTTCTCCACCTCTCATCCCAAGAGCAAGCTCATGGTTCCGCCGGAACAGATTGCCGGACTCCGACTCGAAGCCACCGACCTCGACTGGTCCTGGGGTGAAGGCGATCTCGTACGCGGTACCGGAGAAGCAGTGCTACTCGGCATCAACCGTCGAGACGTAGCCTCCGAACTCGAAGGCGAAGGCGTACCAAAACTCCCAAGTTAACCAAAGGTGCCAGGCACCTTTGGTTAACTTGGGCTTGTTAGAGCGGTCCTGAGCTGCTGCATTGCGGTGGCGGGGTCGGTTACGTGGATCGTGCGCCAGCCGCGCTTGGTCGCCGGTCCGAGATTGTGGTCGAAGTCATCGAGATAGATGATCGCTTCGCCATGCACCCCCAAGCGTTCCTCGACGATCTCATAGATCCGCACTTCGGGCTTGCGGGTGCCCTCGACCGCCGAGTCGATGACCGCGTCGAATTTTGTCAGGTCCAGCTCGGCTTCGAGGGTCTCGCGGAAATCCAGGTTGAGGTTGGTGAGCAGGCCCAGCTTCAGTGGCCCAGCCGCGATCTCGTCGATCATCGCCAGGGACTCATCGACGTAGCTGTAGGTCATGGAGTCCATCAACTCGTCGATCTCGGTGCCATCGAGGGTGATCCCGGCCAACTCCGCTGCGGGACCCAGCGACTGCTGCACATCGCTCACCCAGATCTCGCCGCGCTCGGACTGATGCCACGGATGGTCGGTCGACTCGTGGCGTGGACCCATCAGTACCTCGAGCATCGTGAGCAGATCCACTTCGTGTCGATCAGCCACCCGCTGAACCTTGTTGGCGATCGAGGTGATGATGACGCCGCCGTAATCGAACACGACCGCTTCTGTTGCCCGCATGCCTGGACAATACTGCGGGGGCTCGATGTCTACGATTCTGCCCTCGGTGCCGTGATCCACGCGGCGAGTGCAGCGCCGATCTCGTGGGGGCTGTCTTCTTGCGCGAAGTGTCGACCTCGCACCGTGGCCTCGGCCTGGTTCGGAAAGCTTCGGGCCAGCTCGAGCAGGTCGCCGCTAAGGGTGTCACCCTCACTCACGTCGATGAGCAACTTCGGAACGTCCGAGGTCGAGAGCCAAGCGGAATAGTCAGCAACGATCTCGTTCACGTCGGCTGGCTCGCCATCGAAAGGAATCTGCCGGGGCCAGGTAAGCGTGGGTCGGCGATCTTCGCCGGATCGGAGAAACGGCCGCCGGTACTCGGCCATCTCCACCTCGGTCAGATCGCGGATGACTCCACCCGGCAACCCCGACTCAATGAAGACGTTTTCTTCCAGGGCCATTCGATCGCCGTCGGTGGTCCGAAGGCGCCGAAAGAAGGACTCGCCCTCGGGCGTCAGCTGACTCCACGAGCGGGGAGCAACGATGGCCTCAAAGTAGGCGATACCGGCCACCGCATCGGGGTGCCGACGCGCCCAATCGAAGCCGAGGCCCGAGCCCCAGTCGTGCAGCACAAGCGTGACGTTCTTCGTTACACCGAGCGCGTTCAGCGTTGCATCGAGATACTTGCGGCTCTCGACAAACCGGTACGAACCAGGACCCGAGTCGGGCAACTTGGCTGAATCACCGAAACCCACCAGGTCAGGGGCCACGCACCGTCCAAGATGCTCGACGTGTGGGATCACATTGCGCCACAGATACGACGAGGTCGGGTTGCCGTGGAGAAAGACGATCGGATCCCCTTCGCCCACATCAACTGCCGCCAGCTCAAGCCCATCGACCGCCACGTACCGCTTCGCATAGGTCATCTCCGCTCCGATTTCCATCCGGCGATTCTTTCAGGAATCGACCGGGGTAAGCACCACC
>CAZGVQ010000311.1:0-5097 GCA_964529355.1 uncultured Acidimicrobiales bacterium | reverse complement strand
ATAGCGAAGCGAAGAGAGAGCGAGCTTGCGAGCGAACGACCAGAAAATCAGTCTTCGAGTTTCAATGCGCTTATGAAGGCTTCTTGGGGGATGTCTACCGAGCCGATGCTTTTCATGCGCTTTTTGCCCTGCTTCTGCTTTTCGAGGAGCTTGCGCTTTCGGGTGATATCGCCGCCGTAGAGGCCGGCGGTGACGTCTTTGCGGTAGGCCCGCACCGTTTCTCGGGCGATGATGTTTCCGCCGATCGCGGCCTGAATGGGTACCTCGAACTGCTGGCGGGGAATGAGCTCTTTGAGCTTGGTTGCCATGCGGTTTCCGTAGGCGTAGGCCTTCTCGCGGTGGACGATGGAGCTGAACGCGTCGACCGGGTCGCCGGCCAGCAGGATGTCGACTCGCACGAGGTCTGAAGCCGAGTAGCCATCGGGCTCATAGTCGAGGCTGGCGTATCCCTGGGTACGGCTCTTCATCTGGTCGAAGAAGTCGATGACCACCTCGGCCAACGGCATGCGGTAGACGATCTCGACCCGCTCAGGCGACAGGTACTCCATCTTGTCCATCACGCCGCGGTGGCTCTGGCACAGGTCCATGAGCGCACCGGTGTAGTCGGTGGGGGTGATGATGGCAGCCCGAAGAAACGGCTCTTCGATGGAGTCGAAGTCGCCGGGCGATGGCATATCGCTGGGGTTGTCGACCTCGACCATGTCGCCCTGGGGCATAACCACGCGGTACTCCACCGATGGCGCCGTGGCGATCAGGCTGAGGCCAAATTCGCGTTCGAGTCGTTCGCGGATGATCTCCATGTGCAGCAGGCCGAGAAACCCACAGCGGAAACCGTGGCCCAGTGCGCCAGAGGTCTCGGGCTGGTAGGTGAAGCTCGAGTCGTTGAGCTGCAGCTTCTCGAGCGATTCGCGAAGGAGGGCAAACTCGTCGCCGTCGATTGGATACAGCCCGGAGAACACCATCGGCTTTGGTTCGCGGTAGCCGTCGAGGGCCTCTTCGACGCCATGGGCTGCAGTGGTGACGGTCTCACCGAATTTCTCTTCGCCGATGTCCTTGATGCCGGCGATCAGGTAGCCGACCTCGCCTGGTCCGAGCTGATCGACCGGCTTGTTGTCGGGCGTTCGCACGCCGATTTCGTCGGCCTCATGTACCGAATCGGCTTGGATGAACTTGAGCTTGGAGCCCGACTTCATCACGCCATCCATCACCCGGATCGAACTGACAACACCGCGGTACTTGTCGAAGTGACTGTCGAAGATGAGACCCTGCAGCGGTTTGTCGGGGTCGCCCTCGGGAGCGGGGATCTCTTCGATGACCGCCTCGAGCACGCTTTCGACGTTCTCACCGGTCTTCGCGCTGATCCGCAGGATGTCTTCGGCCGGGATGCCCAGGACGTTCTCGATCTCCATCGCGTAGCGGTCGGGATCGGCGGCGGGGAGGTCGATCTTGTTGAGCACCGCCACCAGTTCGAGATCGTTCTCGAGCGCGAGGTAGCAGTTGGCCAGGGTTTGCGCTTCGATTCCCTGCGCAGCGTCGACCACCAGGATCCCGCCTTCGCAGGCGGCCAACGAGCGGGACACCTCGTACCCGAAGTCGACGTGGCCGGGAGTGTCGATGAGGTTGATGATGTGATCATCCCAGTTGAGGCGCACGCTCTGAAGCTTGATGGTGATGCCTCGTTCGCGCTCGATATCCATCGTGTCGAGGTACTGCGCTCGCATGTCGCGCTCTTCCACCGCGCCGCTGAGTTCGAGCATGCGGTCGGCAAGGGTCGACTTGCCGTGATCGATATGCGCAATGATGCATATGTTTCTGATCTTGTCGAGATCCACGGATGCGAAGGTACCGGCTCAATACCCAAAAAGGGCGGTCGCGCACGATCTTCTGGGCTCTGCTGGCATCTTCTGGCATCTTTCTTGGTGGGGAGCGGAGGTTTGTGGGCATGCCAAAGTTCACGAGCCCGATCTTGCCCCTCACACCAGACGGGCGGATAGAGTTGTTCCTTGGGCCAAGCTGCTCCCAGCGGCCCGAACAGTTCTTTCTACAAGGTGAATCTCGTGGCAAACATCAAGAGCCAGATCAAGCGCAACCGACAGACCGAAAAGCGTCGTGTCCGCAACCTCGGTGTCCGTTCCGAGATGCGCACCCGCGTCAAGAGCGCCCTCGCTGCGGCCGAAGCCGGCGATGATAACGCCGAGCAGACCTTCCGCGATGCCTCCAAGGCAATCGACCGGGCAGCCAACAAAGGCATTATCCACAAGAACCAGGCAGCCCGCCGCAAGAGCCGCCTCGCCAAGGCAATGGCCAAGGCCGGCAGCTAGCACCAAAATCTCATCGACGAGATCGAGTAGGCAGAACCTCGCCGTTTGGCGAGGTTCTTTCGCGTTTTAGCGAGCCAACCGGGCGAGGCGGGCGACGAGGACTTCCATGATGAGGTCGTCGGGCCAGGCCTTGGCGCCTCGCAGGTCGAGGTCGGCTTCGGCCAGTAGCTCGATGGACTGAGCCACCCGGTCGGACCCCATGGACCGGAGTTGTTTCACCAGCTTCTTCGCCGGAAACGTCGAGCCCTTCATGCCGAGGAGCTTGGCGGCCGACTTCTCATCGAGCGCATTGGCGCCGTCGAGGCGAAGCAACTTGCCATAGGTGCTCTGCAACGTGGCCATGAGTTGAAGCGGATGTCGCCCGCCGCCGAGCATGCGATGCAGTTTGTCGAGGGCCTTGGGAATATTGCCTTCGGCGATGGCGTCGCTGAGCTCCCACGGCGGCACCGCGCCTTTCTCGATGAGGAAGGGCGCGAGATCATCGGTGGAAACCGAGGCACCCGGCTCGAAGGCCGACTCGAGGGTGGTGAGGAGTCCAACCACCTTGGATCGGTCCTCGCCCAGCGTCTCGGCGATGAGCGCCACCGCCTGACGGTCGAGGGCCACGCTCGAGTCTTTGAGTCGCTTCTCGAGCCAACCGCCCGCGGCCTTTCCACGCGGCACGGCGGTTTCGATTACTGCGCCGCCCATGGCTTCGATGGCTGTTTTGAGGCTCTTGGGCATTGCGCCAAGACGATCCTGTTTGGGGTTGACGCCCTTCTCCCACACCAACACCAACCGGGTGGATTCGAGTGGCGCCTCGAGGTAGGCCACAAGCGGTGCAACCTGATCGGCCTTGGTGAACCGTGCCAGGTGCCGGCCGGTAACCACGCGGATGTCGGTGAGAAAGGGAGGGGTCTGCGCCGCATCGACGAGCCGTGCGATCTCGAAGCCCTCGCCGTCGACTTTGTATTCGGCCTCGGTGAGTTCCTCATGAGCCAGCGTGGGGTCGGCGTCGCCGAGGAGTTCGGCCACTCGGGCCTTGAGCGCCTCGGCGATAAGAACATCGTCGTCGCCACTGATGAGCGTTACCGGCGCGGCACTCATGCTGCGTCGATTTCGGAACGGGCCTGCAGAAACTCGGCCATCGTGTCGGCAACGCGGCGGTTGCCCTTCACGTCGTGGGCGCGAAGGATGCGACAGCCCAGGCCGATGCCGAGTGCGCTTGCGGCCATCGTGGCCTCGCGCCGGTCATCGACTTCGGTGCCGACCAGCTCACCCAGAAAGCCCTTGTTGGAGTGCGACAGGAACACGGGGAACCCGAGGCCGACCAGGTCATCGGAGTTTCGAAGCAACTCGGCCGACATCGCCGGGGTCTTGCTGAGATCGAGCCCAGCGTCGACCATGATGCGCTGCTTTGGAATGCCGGCATCGAGCGCCCACTGTGCCCGTGTTGCGCAGAACGTGCGAACCGCCGGCACGACACCACCATCGCCGGAATAGTCAGGGTCGGGGTCGGGCACCCGCGGTGCAAGTCGGATGTGGCACGCGACGACCGACGCCCCGTGATCGGCGGCGGCGGGAAGGAACTCGGGGTCGGCGAACCCACTGATGTCGTTGCCGACACAGGCGCCGGCTTCGTAGCTGGTCCGGGCCACCGAACCCCGAAAGGTGTCGACCGAAATCGGGAGATCAAACCGCGCCTTCAGGGCTTCGATGGCGGGCACCACGCGATCGAGCTCCTCGGCCACCGTTACCTCAGGGCCGGGCCCTGCTTTTGACCCGCCCACATCGAGAAAGTCGGCGCCGTCTTCGACGAGCCCTTCGGCTTTGCGGAGAAACGCATCGAAATCCCAGTACTGACCGCCGTCGAAGAAGGAATCGGGTGTGCGGTTGAGGATGCCCATCACCAGCGCGCGATAGGTGATGTCGAACGGGTACGGGCCAAGCTCAAGAAGCACGGCCGAAACGATACCTCAGCGATCTGACACGGTTCCGCCGCTCCACCAATCTTTGGACTTCAGCCGGTTGCTGCCGCCGAAGGCATCGTGGAGCTTCATGGCGAGACCTCGTGCCGGGGTTCCAGCCAGCCATCGCCACGCACGGTTTATTGGCTTCGAATAGTCGCGGGTGTAGGGACAGACCCGCACACAGACGGCACAGTCGCTGTTGATCTTCGACCAGTAGTCGAAACACTTCTCACCATCGACCGACCACTTCTTGACGCCCTTGATGCTCGACAGGTTGATGGGCTGCCAGCTCGGTTCGCCATACGGAATAGCCTGCGCCGGACACTTGTCGGCGCAGCGGTCGCACTGCTCGCAGAACTCCTTGACCCCAAAGGTCTTCGGCTGGTCGTTTTGCAGCGGCATGTCGGTGAAGATCTTGCCGATGCGGAATCGGGGTCCCAGCTCGGGGCTGATGACCAGCCCATGCCGGCCGTACTCCCCCAGCCCGGCGGCCAGCGCCAACGGAATCGCCAACGCGGTGTCGTTCATCGACGCGACGGCCTCATAGCCAAGGTTGCGGATGTACTGGGCCAACCCCAGCAGAACCGTCGAGTCCTGTGAGTAGCCGAGCCCGGTGGCCGTGCCGGACAGCGCCGACGGCGCGGTCTTGATGAGCCCGTCGTCCATCGACTGCCCGATGACGATGACGTGGCGGAGCCCATCGGGTAGCGGATTGGGCTTAGGGCCGTTGCCCTCCTGACTGAAGCGTTCGGTGTAGACCCAGCGCTCGTCGTGGGCCGTGACCCCGACAAGGTCGGCGCCGAAGGTCGAGGCCACCTGTTTGAGCT
>CAZGVQ010000310.1:0-5099 GCA_964529355.1 uncultured Acidimicrobiales bacterium | reverse complement strand
AGCCAGGCGCAATCACACAGCGCTATTGGTCGACGACTTCTTCGATTCCTTCAACCGGGAGCAGGAGATCGATGAAGGCCCAACCAACGACGCCGTCGTATTCGAGTTCGGCCCACAGTTCGGTGCGGTTCCCGGTGAGAACGCCCCACTGCCCGTCGGGCATGCCGGTGAGGATTTCGCCATTCGGGACGTCGCGGATGTTCACGCCGACCGAGCCCGGAGTGTTGGTGACCTTGACGCTCTCGGCCACCGATGCGCCGCGGTCGGCGAGGTCGCCGACGATCTCGATCAGAAAGCGACTCGATACCCAGCCGGTGCGGTTGTCATGGGTGATTTCGGCCCACTGGCCCGACACGATGCCGGTGCGGACGACGATCGTCCCCGAGATGAGCCGATCGATGATCACGCCGTTCGGAGCAGCTCGCAGGTTGAGTCCCGCGGTTTCCTCGACGTAGATATAGGCCGCACCCGTGGTGCCGGAGTCTTCGCCGTCGGTCGCTGCCGTGAGGTCTCCGTCGTTCAGCGGAATGAGGAACTCGCCGTGGGCCCAGCCCACCGTGTCGCCGTGGGCCACCTGAACCCAGGGGTCCTGTGATTCGCCCGTCTCGGTTACCTCGGTGAGCGCGTCCAGTGTCTCGATGATCTCTGCGCCGCCCGGTTCGGACAACAGGTTCAATCCGGTGGAGACACCGGTAACGACCAAGGTTCGGCCGGCGCTGATGTCGGTGACCGTCGTGTCGGGGTCGTCGGCTTCGCCGGCCGCGAGATCGTCGCTGCTTTCGGAATCGCCTTGGTCGTCGTTACCCTCGAGTTCGCTGGTGGCAAACGCTTCGTCCGGATCGCCGATGGGAGCGAGGTAGCCACTGTGGACCCAACCGACCGTGCTTTCCCAGCGAACCTCGATCCAGCGAACCCCATCGATGTCGCTGACGTGGCCGGTGCTGCCGAGGGTCTCGCCCGCGGCCAGGCGGGCCAGTTTCTCCGAACCGATATTTGGTTCGGCCCGCAGGTTCAGGCCGTCGTCGGTGTTGGCGACCACCCATTGGTCGGCGGCCAGACCGTCGTCGGCGAACGCGAGGACGCCCGGCTGCTCAAATCGTTCGGGGAGTACGACGTCGTCGTCTTTGGTGTACGTGCAGGCCGAAAGAACCATAAGGCCGATCAGCGCGATTGCTCGGAAGCGAACCATGCGCCCGGGGGCGGTGATCTGGGTGATGTCAGCGGGGGAGGTCATGGGGCCAACCGGTCAGAGAGTCAGAGCTAGGTCAAAAGAACTATCGGTGCGCTCTTGGCAAATGTGAGCGTTGCCGCTACACCGGTGCTGTGGGCGAAGCGACTCTCCGAGAACGAAACCAGCGCGAACGCAAGATCCGCGTGCTCACGGCCGCCATGAAGCTGGCGGCCCAGGGTGGGTATGACGCCGTCCAGATGCGTGATGTCGCGGCCGACTCGGGTGTCGCGCTCGGCACGATCTACCGCTATTTCGGTTCCAAGGACGAGCTCCTCCTTGCTGGGTTTGCCGGCTGGGTACGGTTCACCCGCGGCCAGCTCAAAGCTCACGGTTCGGTCGGTTCAACCGCCGCGCAGCGGGTAGCCAATGCTCTTGCCGCAGCGATGAAGAAGTCAGATGAGACGCCGTTGTTGATGGAAGCCCTCATCAAGGCGATGGCCAACAACGAACCCGACAACCTGCACTACAAGATCGCGATCAACGACGCCTTCGGCGGCATCATCGCCGATGCCGTGGGCGATGAGGCGGTCGATGTCGATGTTCGAGGAGTCGAACGGGTTCTGAGCCATGTGTGGTTCTCGGCCAGCGCCCGGTGGGTCAGCGGACTAACCCCGGCGGGCAGCGTGGCCGACGAACTCCGTCATGCGGTCTCGATGCTGCTCCCGGAGCACGAGCTGGCCCCCGATGTATTGATCGACCTCGCCGCTCCGGCCGATCAGGACTCTGGTTGGGTCAGCAGTTCGATGCACGCCGAGGCGGGAACCGCTGGGCTGAACAAGTAGCCCATCGCCTGATCGCAGCCGAGTTCGCACAACCGTTCGAGCTGGGCCTCGTCTTCGACGCCTTCGGCGATAGCCACCAGGTTGAGGCGATGAGCAAGGTCGATGATGCCCGCCACGATGGCAACGGAGTTGTCGTCGTCGGGCATGCCCGAGACGAAGCTGCGGTCGATCTTGAGCAGGTCGACGGGAAACTGCTTGAGGTACTGAAGCGATGAGTAGCCGGTGCCGAAGTCATCGATGGCCAGTCGGATGCCGAGCTTCTTGAGGTGATCGAGTTGTCGAGCCGCCTCGTTGGTGTCTTCCATGAGGGCCGACTCGGTGATTTCGAGGCAGATGAGCTCGGGGCTGATCTGATTGTCGACCAGGATTTGCTGGACGGTTTGCACCAGGTTTGGCTCGTTGAGCTGGCCGGCCGAAAGGTTGACCCAGATCGGAACCTTCTTGCGGCGCCCGTCCGACACCGAGTTCCAGATGCGACTTTGTCGACAGGCTTCAGCGAGCACCCAGTTCCCTAGCGGGACGATAAGGCCGGTTCGTTCGGCGACGGGTATGAACTCGCCCGGCGGAACCATCTCGCCATCGGAACGCTCCCAGCGCACCAAGGCTTCGAAGCCGACGATCTCGCCGGTCTTGAGGTTGTACTCGGGCTGGTAGTGGAGTCGAAGCTCGTGGTTTTCGATGGCGGCCCGCAGCGTTGCTTCGTTGATGAGGCGCCCGCCCGCGGTGTCGTGACGCTCGGGATCGAACACGGCGAATTGTTGTCGTCCGCCGTTCTTCGCCGCGTGAACCGCAGCGTCCGCATCGGCGATGACCTCGTCGGGTCGGCGAAGGCCAACCGCCGCGGTAACGCCGATCGACGCGCTGAGCTGCACGCTCTCGCTTTCGCCGCTGCGGTAGGGCTTATCCATGGCGTCGAGGACCCGGCGGGCCACGACCGTTGCGCCAGCGGTGCCGTCGGTTTCGGCGCAGATCATGGCGAACTGATCGCCGCCGAGTCGCGCCAGCGTGTCGCCCGGCCGAACGAGGCGCCGGAGGCGGGCCGAGATGGCGCGCAGTGCTTCGTCGCCGCCGCGATGGCCGATCTGTTCGTTGACGTTGGCGAACCGATCGATATCGATCAACAGCACGCCGACCGAGATCTGGGTCCGTTCACTGACCGCCAGTGCCTGTTCGAGTCGGTCATAGAACAGTGCGGGAGCGGGGAGTCCGGTGAGCTCATCGCGAAGCGCTCGAGCAACGAGTCGTTCGTGGTTGACCCGATCGGGGCTGACATCGCACGAGGCTGAGATTCGTTGGGTTGGGCGCCCGTACTGGTCGACCATGGTGGTGAGCGTGGTCTCGAACCAGCGGATCGACCCATCGCTGTGTCGCATGCGGTGGGTGAGCAGTAGGCGTGCTTCGCCGTTGGTCGAGGGGTGCAGCGTACGAGTGAGGTTTTCCTGGTCGTCGGGGTGTACCAGGTCGACCAGGTTCATCCCCACGAGCGTGTCGGGTTCGTACCCGAGTAGGTGCTGGCTCGCCGGGTTCGCAAACAGAATTTCGCCGTCGACGTCGTGAATCGCGACCAGGTCGGTCGAGGTGGCGGCCAAGAGTTGGAACCGGCGCTCCTGGCCTCGGTTGACCGCCTCGAGTTGTTGAATGCGGTCGGCGTTATCGGACAACAGGTCTTCGATCGCGGCCGCGCTGGGGGCCGGCGGAGCGGCGGCGATTTCGGAGTCGGACTCGCGCAGGTCGATTGGTTGCCCTTCCAGCTTCGCGGGATCGTCGACCCCTTCGGAGACACTAGAGGCACTGGAGACACTGGAATCGTGTCGCCACGCTTGGAAGAGCAATGCCTCAGGATCACCGGGGCCGCGACGGATCGGGGTGACCGAAAGAGTGAGGAGTGCGGGAGGTGAGTCTTCGGTGAACTGCACCATGAGCGACACATCGACCGGGTCGCCCTTGAGCGCCTGGCCAACAAGGAAGCGCAGTGAGTTGGCTGCTGCCGGGGTTCGCTGCCACCAGGGTGCCGACCAGACAGGCAGCCCCAGGAATCGAGGACGATCACGGTCGAGGAGCAGTCGGTTGCCCTCGATAAGCACGCCGTTTGCGTCGAGAAGCACCGCGAGGTGGTCGACCGAATCGAGAATTGGTCGAGCGGCCATCGCCCGCTCAGGGAGATCGGCGCTGGGGTCATCGACGGCCGCGAGTGCCTCGATGAGACCCGATGCTCCGGCTTGGGGGTCGCCTTGCGTCCAGGCAGGGGAGCCGGAGGAACCCGAGGAGCCCGAGTGTGGGGATGAGGGGGAGAGTCGTGCGCTGATTCTGATGATGCTAACGAGGCTGATGTTGTTTGCGTTGGATTCATCGAATCCCGTCGCGTCAGGTGGGTGTCCTAGAGTTCGGGCGTCCACCAATCATCCTGAGTTAGAAGAGGTCCTTTAGAGCTGTGAGTGCATTTCTCGAAGGCAAGAACATCGCGATAACCGGAGCCGGCAACGGCATCGGAAAGGAGGTCGCGCTGCTCTGCGCCTCCGAAGGTGCAAACGTGTTGGTCGCTGATTATGGCGTCGCGATGGATGGCTCAGATCCAACCAGTGATGTCGCCGACGCGGTGGTTCAACAGATAACCGACGCGGGTGGCACCGCACTGGCCGTTGCGGGGGATGTCTCGGATTTTGCCGTCGGAGAACAGATCGTGTCGACCGTCGTCGATGCCTGGGGTTCCATCGACGGCGTGGTCTGTGTGGCAGGAAATCTGCGCGAGCGCATGTTGTTCAACATGAGCGAGGACGAATGGGATGCCGTTATCGCGGTGCATCTCAAGGGGCACTTCAATCTCTATCGCCACGCACTGGCGGTCATGCGGAAACAAGAGACGGGCGGAAGCTTCGTCGGATTCACCTCGGGTGCCTTTATGGCGTCGACTGCGCAGGCCAACTACTCGGCCGCCAAAGGCGGAATCATCAGTCTCACCAAGTCCACCGCGCTGACCGCGGCGGCTCTTTCGATGCGCGGCGCCGGGCCGATCAACGCCAACTGCGTGGCACCGGTCGCCCGGACAAGGATGAGCGAGAACGTGCCCTTCGGCATCGAGATGGGAG
>CAZGVQ010000309.1:0-5171 GCA_964529355.1 uncultured Acidimicrobiales bacterium | reverse complement strand
ATCGCGTGCAGGCCTTGGGCGCTGGCTCGTCGGTCGAAATGCTCGCCGCGCAGGCGCAGGAGTTCCGACCCGAACTCGTGGTGCTGGCCGATGACAGCCGAGCTTCGGATCTGAAACAGCTCCTACCAGCCGACACCGAACTCATCGCCGGCCCCGGAGCCCTGGCGGCCGCATCGGCCACCGCCGACGTCATCATCAACGGTGTCGTCGGATTTGCCGGCCTCGATGTCACGATGACCGCGCTGGAGTCCGGTCGACGGCTCGGCTTGGCCAATAAGGAATCACTGATCGCCGCCGGCCCGGTGGTCGCCACAGTTCGGGATACGCCCGGTGCCGAACTGCTCCCTGTCGATAGTGAGCACTGCGCCCTTCACCAATGCCTGCGAGCCAACGATGTCGACGAGCGCGTCAGCTCGTTGGTGCTCACCGCCAGCGGCGGTCCATTTCGAGGTCGCACAAAGGACGACCTTTCGGCGGTCACCATCGATGACGCGCTGGCCCACCCCACGTGGAGCATGGGGCCAAAGATCACCATCGACTCGTCGACGCTGATGAACAAGGGCCTCGAGGTCATCGAAGCGCATGAGCTGTACGGCACCGACTACGACAACATCGAGGTGGTTGTCCACCCGCAGTCGGTGGTGCACTCGATGGTCACGTTCAGCGATGGCGCCACCATCGCTCAGCTGTCGATGCCCGATATGCGCCTCTGCATCGGCTACGCACTGGCGTATCCCGACCGGCTCGACCTTCCGTATGGCGCGATCGACTGGACCACCATGAGTCGTATCGACTTCGAGGCCCCCGATTTCGAGGCGTTTCCGTGCCTGGGGTTGGCCTATGAGGCGGGTCGAACCGGAGGCTGTGCGCCAGCGTGGCTCAGCGCCGCCAACGAGGTGGCTGTCGAGTCTTTCCTCGAGGGGCTTATGGGCTGGTCGAGCATCGCCGATGTAGTGAGAGAGGCTCTTGACCAATATCCGGGAACACCAGCCACCTCCATCGACGTTGTACTTGAAAGCGACGCCGAAGCGCGGCGGGTCGCGACCGACATCGTTTCCAAGAGAATCCAATCAATCGCCTGAAAATCCCTGATGACCGACACACTTGACCCACCCTCCCCATCTTCGCCGTCTTCAGACTCAGACGCGCCAAGCCGCTCGGCCACGAGTCTTCTCGAAGGTGGCGACTCGCAGGCGGGCGACGAGCAAGGCAGCCCGCTCGGGTTGATTCTGCTCACTATCGGTCTGGTGTTCCTTGGCTGGCAGTTCGGGTGGAACATTCTCTGGGTCATCGGCGCGTTGCTCGGCATGATCTTTCTGCACGAGCTTGGCCACTACCTCACGGCCAAAGCCGCTGGCATGCAGGTCACCCAGTTCTTCCTGTTCTTCGGGCCTCGAATCTGGTCGTTCAAGCGAGGCGAGACCGAATACGGAATCCGCGCGATCCCCCTCGGCGCGTTCGTCAAGATCACCGGCATGAGCAACGTTGAACCGGTCGACCCGGCGGTTGAATCGCGCACCTACCGCCAGCAGTCTTACCTCCGACGCCTTTCGGTTGCCGTCGCTGGCTCCGCGATGCACTTTCTGCTTGCGCTCATCTTCATCTTCGCTCTCCTGGTCACCGAGGGTGCCGTCTGGGATGATCCCGGCCCGGTGGCCGCGGTTGGAAGTCTCAGCGAGGAAGGTGGCGCACTCGCCGGGGGCGTACTCCCAGGCGATGTGATCACGTCGATCGACGGTGTGCCCGTTCCGCTCTGGGACGACCTCGGGCCAACCATTAGCGATCTCGGTAGCGAGACCGTGCCGGTCATCGTCGACCGCGACGGCGAGTTGGTGGAGCTCACCGTAACCATTGGCGAACGGCTTACCGCCGAAGGCGCTGACGCAATCGATGGCGTGCTTCCCGGCGAACGGATTCTTGCCGTCGAAGGTCAGTCGATTTCAAGCTACGACGAGTTCGAGGCCCTGGTGGCCGACCGGGTGGGCGAGCGGATCGAAGTAACGGTCGACCTACTCACCGAGGAGCCGCTCAACGCAGAGATTGAGGTGACCGAACTGCTGGCCGAGGGCGCAACCCGCGGATTCCTCGGCGTTGGCCTCGAGCCGGGAATCGACACCGTCGACCCGGTCGGTGTTGGCGAAGCAGCCGTCCGGACCGTTCCGGACTTCCTCGAGATCGGCTGGGACAGCACCAAAGCCATCGCAACCACGCTTTGGCCGCCCAACCTGTTCGGAATGTTTGCCGACGTCATCGCCCCGGCCACCGACACCACCATCGGCCCGCTCGATCAGCAACGGCTCGCAGAGTTCGATGAGCCAATCGCCGACAACCGGCTGCTGTCGCCGGTCGGTGCGGTAAATATCGGGAACCAGGCGTTTGCCGCAGGCTGGGCAAGCTTTGCCCTGTTCTTCATGTCGATCAATGTGTTCATCGGCGTCTTCAACCTCACGCCGATGCTGCCCTTCGACGGCGGTCACGTGATCATCGCCACCTACGAGGCAATCCGCTCCAAGATCAGCGGAGCCCGGCATTTCGCCGACGTCACCAAGCTCTTGCCTGCCACCTACGCCGTGTTTGCGGTGCTGCTTGGCATCTTCGTTCTTGGGCTCTACCTGGACATTTCCAACCCCATCCAGTTCTAACCCAAGGCACGGCCCGTGGGCCGGTAACCTGCGGCCATGAAATTGCAGTGGGAACTTCCACTATCGGCAGATGGCGTGCACATCGAACTGCCCGATGGCACCGCGTTGCGGATCCGTCCGGTCTCAGCCGACGACGGACCGGCGCTCGACGCTTCGTTCAAACGGATGTCGGCCAGGTCGCGGTACCTGCGGTTCTTCACGATTCGTGACGAACTCGGCGCGGCGATGATCGAGAAGTTCACCGACATCGATCACCGTCTTCACCGTGCATGGGTGGTTATCGACCCGGCGAACATCGGCGAGCTTCCGGGCGAACAGCAGGGCATCGGGGTTGCCGTTGCTCGTCTTATCGAGACCTCAACTCCGGGCGTCGCCGACGCGTCGCTGGCAGTGATCGACGACTACCAGCGCCGGGGCGTGGGCCGGTTATTGCTCGACCTGTTGCTCAGCACAGCCTCCACCGCCGGTGTCGAGAAGATGCGCTTCGAAACGCTCTGGGAAAATCGGGGCATGCGACGACTTCTCGGAACCCTCGGCGCGGAACAGAACAAGGAGCTGAGCGACCCCTCGGTGTTGACCTATGACCTCTCCATCGAGTCCTCCGACGATGACGCCTTAGGGGCGCTGTATGAAATCCTGCGCTGGATAGCAGCGTCGGAGGACCCTGACGGCTAGGCGTTGACTAGTTGGTCACGAACTTTCGAAGGACGTTGCCGCTGCTGTTTCCGGCGCCATCTGAGGGCTTGGCAAAGACCGTCCACCTGCCGGCTGGGAAGGTCATGTCGAGCGACCAGCTGCTCGATGCGGCACCCGGGCTGACCACATTTGCCGTGATGGCTTGCCAACCGCCGACTGAGCCGTCGGCCCGAAGCCATTGGCCGGACTGACGATTGCGGATGGTGATCTGCACGCCGGCGACCGCGACGTTGTCGTCGATTGTTCCCGTGATGGTCACCGCTGACCCGACGGTGGCGCCTTCGGTTGGTGAAGCGATGATCACCGACGGGGGAGTGGTGTCGGGGCCATTCGGCACGGTGGTGGTGCTGGTGGTGGTCGTGGAGGTGGTCGAAGTCGTTGACGTAGTGCTGGTGGTCGTGGTGGTCGTGGTTGGTGGCTGGCCGCTCAAGGGGAACAGGCCGGCGCGGCCGGTGTTGACACCTCCGAGCGTGCTGCCGTCCTGGCCCACGAGCAGGCCGGAGTCGATGACCTCAAGTGCCTGGATGCCCTTGAACGCATTGGAGCCGGGATCCCATGGCAGTGCATGGCCGTCGACCGGGTCGAGGGCGGCCAGCTGATTGCGGGGCGTCACGAGGTCGCCAAGCTGGACCTGTGCGTTGCGAGCGCAGTCATAGATGATGTCGGTCTCGCCCGGCCAGGGGTCGGGGGCGAGCTGGCTCTCGGTGTAGCAGAAATGGCCGCCGATGTAGACCGCAGTGTCGGAGATCCCCACCGAGTACGTGCTGTCGTGGTTGCGGGTGATCCAGTCGGGCTGGGTGTTGGCACCGGAGAAGGTGGGCCATTTGATCGCGGTATCGCACACGGGCGGGCGGTCGTTTCCGGCGCCGACCACAACGAAGTACGAACCGTCGGGGCTGAACTCGGCGTCGCGCAGCTGGAGTCGTCCACCTGAACACCGGGTGTAGTTGTCGCGATACAGATCGGTCTGCCATGCGTCGAGCACATCGACCGGTCCGCCAATGTTGAACATCGCCACGCCGGTTCGGTCCTGGCCGTCCACGGTGAGTCCGCTGTGGGCCATGAGCATGCGGCTTCCGTCGGGGGTGATGTCGAGAGCGCGAACCGATAACGACCCGCCGCCCCCGATTCCGGTTTCGACCGGGAAATCAAAGTTGGGGTCGACCGACCCGGTGGTCGCATCGACGGCCGCGAGACGTTCGCGATCTACGCCATTGACCTTGCGGAAGCTCCCGCCAAGGTAGACCCGGTCGCCACTGACGGCGATGGTCTTGACGGCGGCGGTGGCGTTGGCCCGGAACGCGGAAATAAGGTCGCCCTGCGAAGTGAGTTTGGCCACCTTGGTGCGCAGCAGTCCGTCCACGGTGTTGAAGGCACCGCCGATGAACACCGATTGTTGATCGGCCGATGCCGCCACCGCTTCGACCTGGCGATCGAGGACCGGGCGGAAGCTGAAGTCGAACGCCCCCGAATCCAGAAAGTATGCGGCGGCGTACGGCTGATCGATGACCTGTCCATTTGGCAGCTGCACTGCGGTGAACGAGCCGCCCATGATGATTCGGTTGCCCACCTGTTTGAGATCCCAGACGTCGCCATTGAGCGGTCTGGGGGTGTCGTTCCGTGGGGTCTCGCTTACCAACTGCCCGTTGTGGTTCGCGGCCGCTGAGGCGGTGAGATTGCCGGCCACCGCCAGACCGGTGGTGGCAAGACAGAAGACAAGAGCGATGACCAAGGGTCTGGTGGTGGGGATCATGACCGTCTGTACTCCTCAGATGTGACGCACCACAACCTACCTCATGTTGTTTAAGTATGTTTCGTCACACGTCGCAGTGT
>CAZGVQ010000308.1:0-5182 GCA_964529355.1 uncultured Acidimicrobiales bacterium | reverse complement strand
CTTCGGGTTTCCTTCGGGTTTCCTTCGGTTTTTTGCGAGTGCTTTCGGCGCGCCTGCGAACCTGCAAAGATGTCGGCATGTGGCGCACCTTCCGAGCCTGGTTGAAGCACTTCCGTAGCGACTGGTTTGCGCTGCTCGTCACCGGTTTCGTGCTGGGTTGGCCGCTGCGTTGGGGCTCACGATGGCTCGCTGACAGCGATGCCGCTGCTGAGGAGCAGTTGTTCGACTACGACCTCTGGGCCGACCGAATCGCCACCTGGTACAACTGGGTCATCATCGCCGGAATCGTGGTGGCCGTCGCTGGTCTGGTGTACGCCACCATCAAGTATTCGCGTTGCGAGGCGGGCGTCCATTGCCGCCAGTGCGCCGATCGCGAAATCGAACAGGCCGGCCGCGTGCCGATGTGGAGCCCCTGAGCCGACCCTAAACTTATGGCGTGGGGTCGTGGCGTCTGTTCCAGCTGTTTGGTGGGCTGCTCCTTCTTTGCGTGGCCTGTTCGAGCGGCAGCTCTGCGGTAGCGCCCGGGGCCGGCGAGCCGCCGTCGTCCACCGAAGCTGTGTCGCCCGAATCGGTGCCGACGCTGCCGCCGGACACGCTCCCTTCAGAAATAATCCCGCCAGAAACAGTTCCGCCAGACACCCCGGCGACCACTCTGCCTTTGGTCGAGACCGGTGAGCCCGGCGGTTTCGACGATCACGCAGCCCGTCAGATCCGCACGCTCGGCGAATTCGAGGCCCTCGCAGCACGAGATGAGACCGGAAAGGCAGTGGCGAAGTTCATCATCCCGGACCTCCTCGGCGACGATCCCGAACTCGCCGATGAGATCTACTGGCTCGACAGCAACTTTTATGCGCTCCATGACGAGTGGGTGTTCTTCCGGCTGCTCAACGGTCAGCGGGTGCCCGGGTTCGCGCAATCGCCGCTGGACGAAGGTTCCTTCGACACCATCGAGGAGATCTACGACCACTTCGAGGGAGTAGCCGACTCCGACCTACCGGGCGTTCTCGAATGGACGCCGCGTTCAAGACCGGGCGAACGACTGTACGTCGGCGAGTTCTATGCCCAGGCACTGCGCTTCGTCAACGACGATGACGCCTACGGCAACTATGAAGAGCGCTCCTTCGGGACGGGTTCGATCGTCCGCACGGCTCCCAACGAACTCAGCGGCGAGCGATGGTTGATGGAACTGCAGTTCACCGAGTCGGTAACGCCCGAGGAGCTCAGCCGGTATTTCGCAGCGGTGACGGCCTCGGTTCCCGACGAGATCGCTGAGTCTCTTGAGTGGATCGTCCGCTCGGCGGAGCAGGAGGAGGTCGCCCGCGAGATCCAAGCTCAGGACTTCGCGTTCGCCGACCGGATCGTCCGGTACGGCGAGATCGTGCCGCCCGGCGAAGTCGAGGTCTATAACGAAGGCATCGCGGCCGGGCGACTGCTGCTCGTCGAGGAGGGCGGCAAACAGCTATCCGACGCCGGCGACCAGGACATCGTGCTGATCGAGCGCGTGCCCGACTTCCTTCCCCCTGCCAACGCGCTCATCACCTCGGATCCGCAAACCCCGCTCGCCCATGTGAACCTCCTGGCGCGGAACCGGGGAATTCCCAATGCGTCGCAATCGGGACTGCTCGACGATGAAGGCCTCCGAAGAAACGCCCTTGCACGTGCACCCGTGGTGGTGCGAACGCTCGCCGACGGAACCCTCGACATTGAGGTGATCCGCCAGGACGACTACCGAGCCTGGTTGCAACTTATCGAACAGGAACCGATCGAGGTTCCTCCGATTCCCGCCGGGCCCATCGAATCGGTGATCGACCTCACCGAACTGGCCGCCCGCATCGACGATCAACGCGACATCGACGGCCTCCTGCCGACCATCGGCGGCAAGGCCGGAGGGTTCCTCACCCTGCTCACCGCCGAAGGCGTCACCGCGCCGCCCGAACCGGTGGTCATCACCACCCCGATGTATGAGCAACACCTCGATCTGGTGCGCCCGGCGCTTGACGAAATGCTCGACATCGATGGCTTCGATCTTCGGGCCAACACCTGGCTGCGCGTGCTACTGCTCGAGGGACGGGAGACCTTTGACGACGTGTACTCCAGCCCGGTGGACCAGGGTTTCGCCGCGGACTTCATCGACGATCCCGAAAACGAAGGAATGGTCGATGTCATCGAAGCCGGCGGCTTTGCCCGGTACTTCCGCGATGCGCCGATGGACCGATCGAGTCTGGATGACATCACGACCAGCCTCGAAGCAGCCTTTGGCGAGTATGCGGTGCAGCAGGGTCTTCGGTTCAGGTCGTCGAGTTCGGTCGAGGACATCGAGGGATTCAGCGGCGCCGGGCTCTACGACTCAAACACCGGGTTTCTCGATGCATCGGCCCAGGACGAGGACGATCAGAAAAGAACCATCGAGCGCTCGCTGAAGAAAACCTGGGCGTCGTATTGGGGTTTGGAAGCCTACGAGGAACGGCGCCGCGAGAACGTCGACCACGAAAGTGGCGGCATGGCGGTGCTGGTGCACGCGCGCTTTGACGATGACCTGGAGCTCGCCAATGGAGTGGCCACCTTCCAGATCAACCCGCCGAGTGGTCCCGACGCCGACCTTTCCGTTGCCACGATCAATGTGCAGAAGGGTGCGGTGAGCGTGGCCAACCCCGACCCCTCCGACCCGGTACTCCCCGAGATACACGAGGTGCGGGTCGCGACGGACCGAAGCGAAGCCACCGAACTTCTGGCATCATCGACCCTGTCGCCAGACACGGCGGTCCTGAGCCCGGCCGATCTGAACGACCTGCATGCGCAGATGCAGGCGGTCGCCACGTTGTGGTTGGAAAGAGTCAACGCTGCCTTGCCTCCCACCCAGGAGGTCAGCACCCTCACCCTCGACTTCGAGTTCAAGGTGATGGCGCAGGGCTGGCCGCAACGCACCACTGGTAACGCTGAGCCCCGTCGGGTTGTGGTGAAACAGGCCCGGAGCCTTGACCCCGGACTGCGGGCATTCGATCAGGCGGTGCTCGATCTGGCGGTGCCACGAGATGTGTTGGCCCGGGCGAGCCGGGTGGTCGAGGTGAGTTGCCCGGATGGCAACCACATCGACGTGTTCACCTCGCCGTTCCTTCTTCCCGACATTGGCTATGGCGACGAACCGTTTTCGACTTCGCCCGATCGCTCCGACGACGGGTGCAGCACGCAGGTGCTCTTCAGCGATGCCGATGAGTTTCTCGTCGACCTTCTGGCCAACGCCGAGGGGTCCTGAAGCGCTTGTTCCCTACACCAGGGTTCTACCCGAGCGCATTGGCGTCGGTGAGGGCGCTTACCTTCTCGTCGTCGTAGCCCAATACCTCGCGCAGGACTTCGTCGTTGTGTTGTCCAACGGTGGGCGCCTTGGTGGGGTTGGGTAGCTCCTCGCCCACCAATTTGAGCGGGAGGGGGAGCTGTTCGGCGCCGAGCTGTTCGGTGGGATACAGCGGGAACCGGTGCTGGAACTGCGGGTCGTCGGTCATCGAGGACCCGTCGTAAACCGGGGCGATAGGCGTATTGACCTCGATGGAGAAGTCGAGCCACTCGTCGGTGGTCTTGGTACGGAAGATGTCGCGTAGCTCGATCTGAATTTCGGTGTTGCCACGCGCATGGTCGGCGTACTTGGAGCCCGGGAATCGCTCGAACAGATCTTCGCGGCCAACCGCCTCACAGAAGTTCTTCCAGAACGCCTGCTCGCTGGCCATGAACAACACGTGGCCGTCGGAGGACTCATAGATCTGATAGCGGACGCCTTCGTACATGCCGGCGAGGCCGGGAGGTCGCCGCTCGAAATCGTCGGCCGCGTTGCCGGTTACCTCGCTCTCGGGCCGTCGATACGCCAGGTTGGTCTCGATGACGTACCAGTTCATGTAGGCGGCGGCGTCGCTCTGGGCGATCTCCATCTGCGAACCGATGCCGGTTGCGCGGGCGCGGGTGATGCCGGCAAGGAGCCCGAACGCGCCGAGCATGGGGCCAACGTTGATACCGACGTTGGGGAATGCCGGAATACGGGTGAAGCCGTCGTCGTCGACCTCGGGCGGGATGAGCCCGGCCCAGGTGTCGTAGGCAATGCCGTGGCTGGGCATGTCGCGATACGGGCCGGTTGCGCCGTAGCCGCTGATGCCGCAGAACACGATCTTGGGGTTGATCTCCTGCAGCCGCTCCCAGGTGAGTCCCATACGGGCCATTGCGCCGGGGCGCATTCCTTCAACCACCGCGTCGGCGCCGGCGATGAGGTCCTCGAACACGGCCAGACCTTCCGGGTTCTTGAGGTCGAGGGTGATGCTGCGCTTGTTGCGGTGCGTGTGAAGGTGCAGGAGCGATACACCATCGATGATCGGCCAGGTCATCTGGCGGATGTAATCGCCCGCCGGCGGTTCGACCTTGATGACATCGGCGCCCAGGTCAGAGAAGAAGGTGGTGAGCAGCCCGGGGCCAAGCATCGAGAGTTCGATGATGCGGACACCGTCGAGCAGAGGCGGTGGGGACGATGGAGATGCGGGAGTGGATGCGGGATCAGAACTCACGAGTGGCTGTGTCTACTTTCGTGTTACGGGTCAACTGGCCAGGCAGGACCGGACAGCAGCTACGACCGTATCGACATCGGTCTCGGCGATCCCAATGTGGCAGACCATTCTTGTCACACCATCCTGCATGCTCAGCACCACACCATGGTCGGCCATCGCTTGTCCGAACGCGGCTGCGTTGGGCACTGGCGACGACGCGACGGCCGCGGAGAAGCTTGCGAAGACCATGTTGGTGTTCCGGGCGACGATGTCGACACCGCCAATCTCCGCGAGTGAATCGGCCAGTCGCTGGGCGTTGGCGTGGTCGTCAGCCAGTCGGTCGATGTTGTTCTCGAGCGCATAGCGGCCGCCCGCAGCCAGCAAACCCGCTTGGCGCATCGCTCCGCCCAGCATCTTGCGCCACTTTCGCGCCTGGTGGATGAACTCGGCATCGCCGATGAGGATTGATCCGGCCGGGGCTCCGAGGCCCTTGGACAGACAGACCGAGATCGAGTCGAACGGGGCGGCGAGCTCGGCCGGAGTCGTTCCGAGCTCGACCACTGCGTTCCAGATGCGGGCGCCGTCGAGGTGATAGCTGAGTCCGAACTCGCGAGCGACTTCGCGTCCGGCCAACAGCTCATCGAGGGGGATGGCCTTTC
>CAZGVQ010000307.1:0-5187 GCA_964529355.1 uncultured Acidimicrobiales bacterium | reverse complement strand
GGGCAAGGGCCGGGCTGCTCCAGGTAGGCGCCGTCGCCGAGACGCTGGCCACCGCAAGTGTTACGCCCAGCGCCTGACGGAGAACCGCCGGGGTCAACCTGTCGAGAACCTTCGATCGCCACCCCGCCAGGCCGACCAGAAGCTGTGCGACGGTGATGACGATCAGATACCAGCAAAGCGCGATTGCGACCGCTCGAAGTGCGGTGATTGGCACCACGCCCGGATCGGTTGTCGAGAGCCAACCCTGCATCGACTCGGCGTCGAATGAGGGAAACGGCAGCCGACTCGCCGCAACGCGGTGAAGAAACCACAGCGTGGTGCCACCGGCCAGAAGAAGCGCTGTACTTCGTCGAATCATGAGTCGGCCCTCAACTCGGCACCGTCAACCCGGAGCGTGATGGCCTCGCCTGCGGCATCGACCAGCACCAGCTCACCGCATTGGGGCGCCGCCTCGAGTCGGGCGGTGGAGTTCGGAATCGTGAGCGGGGTAACGGTGGCTTCTTCCTGGTCGCCCGGCCAGCTCGGAAACAGGTGCACTTTCCCCGAGTGGGGTCGGAGGACGGCGGCGGTAGCAGCGCCATCGCAATCCCAATCGCCGATCACGGCGCTGTCGCCCACCCGACCAACGGCGTAGCGGAACCCCTCGAACTCAAGCACGAGTGGCTCCGGCGAGTCGACCCGGTCGGGTGTGAGGGCTGCAGTGGTCGGCAGGGTGGGCACGGTGGGCGGACTGGTAGAGGAATCGGGTGCAGCAGGTGAAGCGGGTTGTTCGATCGCGGGTGGCTCGCCGGTGGCTATGGCATCGTCAAGGGTCGCGATCGGAAGCGGTCGATCGCCGCCGGGCCAGAACAGCACTGCCACTGCAGCAACGAGGACCCCGGCACCGGTGAGTACACGTGTCCGCGGCGAGAACGTGGTGCGGGAGCGTTCGGGTTCCTCCACCAGTTGGGCAGCAGCCGCGGCCAACGCTGCAGCTGTGGGTCGTCGGCTGGGTTCCTTATGGGTGGCTCGCGCTGCCAGCGAGGACAGTGCCTTGCGGGTCGCTGGCCGTCCTTCGTCGATTGCCTCGAGACAGGCGATCACGACCTCGCCGAGAGCCGCGACATCGATGCTGGGGTCGCGGTCGTCAGCCTGGCTGAAATCGCAGAGAACCGGCCGATCGCCGGGACCGAGGAGGATGTGGTCGAGGTTGACATTGCCGTGGGTTATGGCGAGGTCGTGAAGATCCTGCAGCGTCGAAGCGAGTGCCGCGATGCCTTTCGCCAAGGAAGCGAGCGTGGTCGGAGGCTCGCTCTGCCACGTGCGGTCGCTGACGAACTGGGTGCGCAGCGTGCACGTCTCTGCGTCGAAGGAGATGAACTCGACGACTCCGGGGTGGGCGGCCCGCTGCAACATCGTCGCCTCGTGGGCGAATCGCTGTCGTTCGACGTCCGACGTCGCAACCTTGCGCACCACCACAACCGGGGCATTGTCCGCCCCGCCCGCGGTGCTGCCGTCGCTGTTGCCACCGGTGCTGCCATCCACCACTTCTAGTTCCGCTGCCATGACAGAAATATAATGAAATGACATGAAAAGCACTAATCGAGTGCTGAGATGTGGTTGTCCGGGCTAGGTGGTCTCCTGGGTGGCTGCATGTCGCGGTCCGCCGGTTTCGCGGTACAAGGCGGCGGTACCAGCGGTCTGAATCGTTGCCACAATCGAGCTGGTCAACACGTTGATAAGCACCAAACTGACGGCCAGCGCCAGCGGATTGGTGATGACATCGACGATGGCAAATGATTCTGGCGCCCGTTGCTCGTCGACGATGCTCTCGAGGAGTGACTCGTTGAGCCCCGGACCCACAATGAGTCCGAGCGGGAACGAGACGGCCTGGCTGCCAATGAAGACCGCGGCGCTGAGCAGTACCAGCAAAAGGAGCCGACCGAGGACGCCGGTGAACCGGCCGTCGCTCACCCGCGAGCTGGCGGTGAGCAGGTTGGTGCCCGATGGTGCCACCGCAGCGGCCACAAAAAAGAAGCTCAACTTCACCCAGAGGAACACGGTGAGCGGAATCCACAGCAGCCCCACGATTGCCGCGCCGAGTGGGCCGGCGAGGGCCCCCACCGCAACCGACACGCCATAGGCAAACACGACGATGATGACGGTGAGGAGTGCGTACAGCACGAATCTGGGAAGCGATCGCAGGCCGCTTTGAAGCGAGTTGGACCACGATGGTTTCGTCTCGTCGAGCGCCCCGTGCAGTTGGTGGGCGATCGAGAGGTGGAACACCGCGATCGACAGCAGCCACCAGATGCCCGCGAGGACCAACGGCAGAACGTAGCTGCTGGTGATCCCGGACAGTGAGGCACAGCCGACATCGGGATCATCTTCAAAGAGCAGACAACTCAGGTTGGAAACGCGGGCGTCTCGGACGCTGAGCCAACCGAAGATCGCCGCGGCGAAGGCGCTGGGAACCACCGTGAGCATCATGATCGGGAAGACGTGTCCGGCTCGCGCTATTGCGGTGCGGAAAACCACTCCCACCCAGTCGCCGGTCTCGGACAGCCCATTGCCCGGACCGGCCTCGCTGGGGAGCCATGGTTCTCCTGAACTGCCGGGCTCGCCAGCGGCGTTGGGAGCCGAACGTACCGTGCTGGCCGTCCAGGTCTTACCGTCCCACCAGCGTTGTGACCCCTGCTCCCATGGATCGGGGTACCAGCCCGGCGGTGTGGACTGTGGTGGATCGTCGGATCCGGGGGCGGGGAAGTCGCTCATGGGGCGGAGACAGGTGCCTTAGAAGTGCCAGGGAAACGCGGAGAAGTCCTGATCGCGCTTTTCCAGAAACGCATCGCGGCCCTCGATGGCCTCGTCGGTCATGTACGCCAGACGGGTTGCCTCGCCGGCGAACACCTGCTGGCCAACCAGCCCGTCATCGATGAGATTGAACGAGAATTTGGCCATCCGTTGGGCCGTGGGGCTCTTGGACACGATGGTCGCGCCCCACTCGAGCGCAGTGGTTTCGAGGTCGGCGTGGGGCACCACTGCGTTGACCATACCCATCTGGTGGGCCTCCTCGGCCGAGTAGTTCATGCCGAGAAAGAAGATTTCGCGGGCCCGCTTCTGACCTACCTGGCGAGCCAGGTACGCCGACCCGAAGCCGCCATCGAAACTCGCCACGTCGGTGTCGGTTTGCTTGAACACCGCGTGCTCGGCGCTGGCCAACGTGAGATCGCACACCACGTGCAGACTGTGTCCACCGCCGACCGCCCAGCCGGGTACCGCGGCGATAACCACCTTGGGCATGGTGCGAATAAGGCGCTGCACCTCGAGAATGTGAAGCCGTCCGACGCGGGCGGCGTCGATGGAGTCGGCCGTTTCGCCCTCGGCGTACTTGTAGCCGTCCTTGCCGCGGATGCGCTGGTCGCCGCCGGAACAGAACGCCCACCCGCCGTCTTTGGGCGAGGGGCCATTACCGGTGATCACGACACAGCCAACATCGGGCGTCATGCGAGCGTGATCGAGGGTGCGGTAGAGCTCGTCGACGCTCTGGGGGCGGAACGCGTTTCGAACCTCGGGCCGATTGAAGGCGATTCGTACCACCCCGTGATCGTTGGCTCGGTGGTAGGTGATGTCGGAGAGGTCGAATCCCGGGACTTCTGACCAGAGGCTGTCGTCGAAGATTTCTGAGACCATGGGCCGGAATCTTAGGATCCCCGTCTCGTGGGGCACGAAGTGAGTGGGGTTAGCGCAGATGAGGTGAGCAGTGACCCACCAGGTCCCAACGTTCCGCAGCTCGGAGTGACCGCTCGAGAAAGGCCCGAAAGCGAGCCTTCATGCGTTCGCCGGCCTCGCCCTCGGCGTCGGCGGCGTTGACGTTGGGGACCGGTTGGCATGCCGCGGGGTAGAGGGTTCCCCACGCGAGTTCTTCGATGACATCATCGTGGCTCCAGCTTGGGCCTCCGCTGGCCTCGAGGGTGCTGCGATAGAGGTCGATGAGTTCGGATTCGCGAGCCACGGTCTCCTCGGTCTCACTGCTGGCCAACAGCCAGGCCAGATCCACTCCGGGAAAGCTCCGCAGACACGTTTGCCAGTCGAGCACCACGGTCTCGGTGTCGGTGTGCACCATGTTGTCGAGCTCGTAGTCGATATGGGTGAACGTCCAGGGCCGGTCGCAGTACTGATCGAGCCAGAACTCGGTGTCGTCGATCCAGCTCTTCTTGCAGAAGTCGGCAAGCGCCGCGGAGTAGGTGTTGGGCTCGGCGGCCTGAAATGTCGCCCATGCGTCCTGCGTGATCGGGATTCCGAGTTTGAACGACTCGGTCTGCCAATCGAGCATCCAGTCGATGCTGAGCAGTTGGTCGCTCATCCAGAACTGGCCGTGCATGGTGGCCATCTTGGAGACGAGTTCGACCATGGTCTCGAATGTCGGCTCATCGAAGATGTTGCCATCGACACCGTCGATCTTCTCGATGAGCAGCATGTGGGCCGACTGGTCGTCGGACTCGGCGTTCACAAAACACTTGGGCACTCGCATGGGTACCTCGTCGGCGAGGTCGCGGTAGAAGCCGGCCTCGCGCACATAGGTTCGCAGAACCGAGTTGTAGAGCCGGGCCATCTCGTCGTCGAGCGGGCACTTGGCCACCATGGAAGCCGGCAGGTCGGTGGGCCCTGCCCACTCGATGTCGACGATGCCTACCTCGCCCAGTGCGCCAACGATGCCGGGCATTGGTGATGTGGTGAGGTTGGCGACGCCGGGATGCTCGACACCATTTGCCTCGAGCGCCTGGTTGAGCCACGGAGCGGTGATTGCCGAAACCGATGATGGGATGTCCACGTGGGTGCCTTTTCTCTCTAGTGAAGCTGGGTGCCTAGGCCGGGTTGGGGCAGCGTCGATAGCATGCCGTCGATCAGCGCGAATCCGCCAATGGCCACGTCGTGGGCCAGGTCGAGGCTGCCGTCGAGATCGAGGTAGCGGGTTGCCGGGGAGGCAAAGGCTGCATGGAGCGCGGCGCTGATGCTCACCACACTCTCGTCCATGCACCCCCACATGAGATCGATACCGTTCGCGGCGGCGACATCGGCGATGCCGAGCGCCGGGCCGATGCCGCCACATTTCATGAGCTTGATGTTGAAGATTCCGGCCAGGTTGGGCGGGCCGGCGAGGCGGTGGGCGTCGCCGGCCCGCCCAACCTGGCCGGAATCTTCAAC
>CAZGVQ010000306.1:0-5191 GCA_964529355.1 uncultured Acidimicrobiales bacterium | reverse complement strand
GCTGATGTCCGAGGACATCAGCTCGACCGCCGTCACCGCCCGTTCGGGCATCTGGGGCCGGTTGTTCTCGAGCACCTCCATCGAGGCCGCCAGGGTCATCAGCGGCGACCGAAGCTCATGACTGACCTCAGAGGCAAAGCGGGCATCTCGTTCGATGCGGGTCTCGAGAGCTCCCGCCATGTCGTTGAACGAACTGGCCAGCGAGGCGAGTTCGGGCGCGACCTGCTGGTCGAGCCGGGTGTCGAGTCGGCCGCCAGCGATTGCTTCGGCTGCGTCAGAGACATCGCGAAGCGGGCGGAGCATACGTGAGCTGGCCCATCTGCCGAGCAGGGCAGCGAGGATGGTGGTCACGACGGCCGCGCCGAAGAGGATGATCTGGAGAGTTCGCAGGTTGCTTTCGGTCTCGGCCAGAGACGCCGCTTCGAAGTACGTGGCGTCATCCTCGGGCAGTGGCACCCCAAAGACGATCACGATCTCGGTGTCGAGCTGGGTTCGAAGTATGCCGGCCTCATCGGATGACACCCGCTCGAGCAGGTTGAGAGGCACGTCTTCCTGGGTGAACTCGCCCGAGCCGTCGCCCTGCCAAACCGTCTCGACCTCGATGAGCGGACGGGACGAACTGGTCTGAAGTGCGCCGAGGATGTTGATGAACTCGGCCGGATCGGTCTCTTCGGTCAACTGGCTCTGCACCAGCTGCGCGTTGTTGAGTACCAGGTCAAGCGCGGCGGCCTCGCGCTGGCGGAGTAGTACCTCGCGGGTAAGGCCCTGGGTGGCGAACGCCAGAAATGCCGACAGGAGTAGTCCGCCGAGAGCGAACGTGAGGCTGATCCGGGCACCGAGGCCCAGGCGACGAAAGATCATGTCAGGCGCTCACGCCTTTGACCAGCAGCGATGTCGCGACTCAGGTCTGCAGTTTGTAGCCAAGACCTCGCACCGTAACCACATGTTGTGGGTTCGCGGGATCGGACTCGATCTTGGTGCGCAACCGGCGGATGTGAACGTCGACGAGTCGACCGTCGCCGAAGTAGCCGTACTCCCATACCCCGTTCGAGTAGTACCTCGCGGGAGTAGACCCGGCCAGGTGTGGTGGCCAGTTCGACCAGCAGACGAAACTCGGTCTTGGTGAGATGCACCTCTTCGCCGCTCTTTCGCACTACACCCTCGTCGGCGACGATCTCGAGATCGCCGAATACGAGGTGCCCGCCGCTGTCGCTGGGACGGACGCGGCGCAGAAGGGCTCGGATCCGGGCCGAGAGCTCCTTGGGGGCAAAGGGCTTGGTCAGGTAGTCGTCGGCGCCGGCTTCAAGCCCGGCGACGACGTCGTGGGTGTCGGCTCGGGCCGTGACCATCACGATAGGAACATCGCTGTTCTTGCGTACCGATCGACACACCTCAAAGCCATCGATGCCGGGAAGCATGATGTCGATGAGCACAACATCGGTGGGGGCGCTGGTGAACAGGGCCAACGCGTCTTCGCCGTTGTCGGCTTCGACGACTTCCCAGCCCTCATCCTCGAGCGCGAGCTTTACTGACGTGCGAATACCATCATCGTCTTCGACGGTCAGAATTCGGATGTCCACGGCCCTCATGGTGGCACTTCGTGCCACTCGAAGAAAGCACCCGACCATATTTCTTCGTAGCTCTTTGCTCCCTTTGGTTCAGGGTTGTTCGAGCGCGCCCGCCTCAGCGAGGAGCGAGATGAGGTCGTCGTGAATTGCGGGGCTCGAGATGACCCAGGTGCCGGGTTGGTCGGTGGCTCCTCCGAACTCTGTAGCGCGCGCTCCAGCTTCGGTTGCGATGAGGAGGCCCGCGGCCACGTCCCAGATCGATAGGCCCTCTTCATACTGGGCATCGGCGCGCCCGCAGGCAACCAGGCAGATGTCCACCGCCGCGCCACCGATTCTGCGGATGTCGCGTACCTGCGGAAGAACCGTGGCCAATGCCCGGGCCTGGCGAATCCGACGTTTGTTGTCGTAGTTGAAGCCGGTCGCAACAAGCGCGGTGGCTACCGAGTCTTTGGCAGAGGGAGCGATCGGCTTTCCGTTGCGAAACGCTCCGCCGCCGAGGGTCGCGGTGAACAGTTCACCTCGAACCGGGTCGCTCACCACGCCAGCGACGGTGACCCCGTCGACCTGCACGGCCACCGAAATGGAGTAGCCGCTGAGGTCATAGAAATAGTTGGTGGTGCCATCGATGGGATCGATGACCCACCGGACGCCACTGGTGCCCGCTACCGATGCGCCCTCTTCGCCCAGAATGCCATCGTTGGGGCGGGCGGCCAGGATGCCGTCGACCAGGGTTCTCTCGGTCCACTCGTCCATCTCGGTGACCAGATCGTTGGCCGTGCTCTTTGTGGCGACATCGATGGTGCTCGTGCCATCTGACTGTTCGGCGCGAGCGGCGACCAGACGAGGTGCAATGTCGGTGACCAGGTCGACCGCGAGGGTGAGAAGCGCGGTTGGGTCAGGGGTGGATTCCGCAGCGGTCACTGTGACTGTTTGGCAAGGTCATCGGCGACTTTTTGGGCGTTCCACTCGGCCATGGCACGCAAGGCCAACACCGCGACGATCGCGACGCCGAGGGCGGCGAGGATCGCGGCCGCCGAGCCGATAAGCGTTGCGAGTCCGGCACAACCATCGTCGCACTGCAGGTCGGTTACCGCGTAGCCGATCAGGCCGCCACAGACGCCGCTGATGATGATGGACGCAACGGCCAGGGCGCGGGCTGGCACCGGGGGAGCGGCGCTCTGAAGACCGCTGGGACTCGTGGTCGAAAGCACGGGATTCTTCGCCGGTTCGTTCGTCACGCCCACAAGGTATCGCCCACGCTCCGCTACGACGCACCGAGCCAAAGTTTGCGCGTGAGGACGCCTTGGTGACTTCTTCGGCACTACGATCGCTGCAGTCCGGGCCATCCGTGCCGAAAGACTAGTAGTGCGTACTCTTCTTATTCTTCCGACATACAACGAGGCCGAGAACCTCGAGACCGTCCTGCGGAGCGCGCGGGCGGCGATTCCCGACGCGTCAGTGCTCGTGATCGACGACGGCAGCCCCGATGGCACGGCCGATCTTGGCGACCGGCTGGCTGAGGAGCTCGGCAACATCAAGGTCATCCGGCGGTCGGGAAAACAGGGGCTCGGTAGCGCCTATCGGCTGGGCTTTCGCCTCGGAATCGAACAGGGTTACGACATTCTCGTCGAGATGGACTCCGACATGTCCCACGATCCGGTGGCCCTCCCCGTCGTGGTAGCCGGCGTCAAACGCGGCGCGGCGCTGTGCATCGGAAGTCGTTATGTGTCCGGAGGATCCATCCCCAAGTGGTCCTGGCATCGTCGCAAGCTGTCGATCTGGGGCAACCAGTACGCCAAGAAGGTCCTCCGTTTCGACCCGGTCGATGCCACTTCCGGCTACCGGGCTTACCGGGCAAGCGTTGTGGACGAGATCGACCTCACCCGGGTGCGCGCCGACGGATACGCCTTCCAGATCGAAATGGCCTATCGGGTGCATATGTTGGGCGGTTCGATCGCTGAGGTGCCCATCTCCTTTCGCGACCGCGAATTGGGCGAGTCCAAGATGTCGAGCCGCATCGTGTTTGAGGCGCTCGGTCTCGTGACGTGGTGGGGACTTCGAGATCGGCTCACCAAGCGCACCCCCAAAGCCCCCATCGAGTTTGTGCCCGGTACGACCGAACTGGTCGAGAAGTCCGCGTAAGCTCCGTTCCCGAGCGGCTCTTGCCGCCTCAAAACCGGCAATCATGGGCCGATGAGACCACTATGTCTCAGGGATTCACCGACTCGGCACTTCTGGTGCCGCCCAGCCGTCTTGGTCGTGTGTTGCGCGACCAGCGTCAACATCGTGACCTGTCGATCGCAGAGCTAAGCGACGTGTCGGAGCTCTCGACCGAATTGCTCGAAGATGCCGAGCAGGGTCGCGCCCGACTCGACGAGAAGCTTCTCGACGAGCTCGCGTCGGCGTATCAGATCGATGTTGCCGAACTCGCGCCGCAGCGCGCTGAGCTGGTCATCGACCTCGACGAAGGTTGGATCTCGAGCACCGGCCGCCGGGTCAAGATCGACAGGGCTGACGAGGCCGACGAGGCTGACGTGCTCACCCGCTACCTCGCGCTGGTCTACACGCTTCGTGAGGTTCCGATGGGGTCACAGATTCCGCTCCGGGATCTCGACGTCGGTGTTCTCGCCCATGCCCTCGAAGCACAGCGAAATGAGATCGAACGGGAACTCACCGGACTCATGAACGCCAGCCCCGGCCAGCTCGAGGCGGTGGGCTCCTCCCTTCGCAAACGTATCGTCGTTCCGCTTGCCGGAATTCTGGTGGGCGTCACGGCAATGGGTGGCCTGGTCCTGGTGAAGGCTGAATCGTCGGTTTCGGTTGGCGACGAAGTGCCGGTCGACATCGGCGACGCGGTGATGATTGCGAACCCGGACGCGGCCCAGACCGAGCGTTAGAACCGCCGTTCTTCACACAGCTTGCCGGGGGTCTCTAGACTCCGCCCATGAGGAAGTGGGCAGTCGCCAGTTCGATCATTTTTTCCAAGGAGGCTGTTTCGGATGAAGCCGTGCTGCTCGTGGCGAACCGACGCAGGAACGGTTCGATCGACTGGTCGCCGCCCGGCGGTGTGGTCGATGACGGCGAGACCCCGGTCGAAGCGCTCACCCGCGAGGTCGTCGAGGAGACCGGCCTGAACGTCACAGGCTGGGGCCCTGAGGCGTATTCGGTCACCGTGCGCTTCATCGACCTCGAGATGCACCTGACCGTCAACTGCTTTCCCGCTCTGGATTGGAAGGGCGCCTTGGCGATAGACGATCCCGACCACATCGTCGAGGAAGTCGAGTGGTGCAACCCCGAACGCTGCACAACCTTGCTCGCCGACGCTCCGCAGTGGGTGCGCGAACCGTTTCTGTCATATCTCGCTTCGGAAGACTCGCCGAACTCCTTCACCTATGAAGTTCACGGCCAGCGGCTGGCCGATGCGCAGGTGCGCCGCATCGACTCATGAACCCGGCCACGGATGGTCGTTCGGAGCCCACGATTCTTCACGTCGACATGGATGCGTTTTACGTGTCGGTGGAGTTCACGGTTCGGCCCGAGCTACGTGGGAAGCCGGTCATCGTGGGTGGTGCGGGAAATCGGGGAGTGGTGGCGGCTGCCTCCTATGCAGCACGGTCCTACGG
>CAZGVQ010000305.1:0-5201 GCA_964529355.1 uncultured Acidimicrobiales bacterium | reverse complement strand
GGCCGGTACCGGCCCGCCCGACACCGTGCGCATCGAGCCGAAGTCGTTGGAGCAGAACATCAGCTCATCGTTCTCGATCCACATCGAGTAGCCGCCGCCCTGATCGCCATGGGCGAACAGCACGCCCCGATCGCCAGGTTGGAAGTCGAGGCTGACGATGGTGGTCCAGGCGCGAAGCATGACCAGCGAACCAGCCCGCCAGTGCTCGAGCGACGGCGTACCGGGGTACACGGTGAGCGGCTCACGGAACACCGCATCGCCGGGCGGCCGTTGGCTCATCATGAGCCACGAACCTTCGTCGAGGGGCTTCACCTGGTAGCGGTCGGCGGCTTCGTCCCATCCCTGCTTGAGTTCGGCGAGCTTGTTGGGATGCTCCGCGGCGAGGTCGTTGGCTTGCGATGGGTCGGCCTCGATATCAAAGAGCTCCCATCGCTCGTCGCTGAAGTTGGTTTGGGGCAGGTGGTCGGTAACCGCTTCCCAGCCGTCGCGATAGAGACTGCGACTTCCGGAGAGCTCGTAGTACTGCTCGGTGTGTCGGGTGGGAGCATCAGCGTCGTCGAGGGTCGGTGCGAAACTCTCGCCGGCCAACGGCTTCATGACCCGCCCGTTGCGGATGCCGGGTCGTTCCACACCGGCAAGGTCAAAGAGCGTCGGCATGACGTCGGTGATGTGGGTGTATTGCGTGCGCAATGAGCCGGTGTCGGTGATGCGTTCGGGCCAACGCATCACCATCGGTACCTGATGGCCGCCGGCGTGGGTGGCCTTCTTGTACAGCCGAAGCGGCGTGTTGCAGGCCATGGCCCAGCCTCGGGGATAGTGGGGGAGCGTTCGGGGGCCGCCGATGAGGTCGATGACCTCGCGGTCGCGTTCGATGTCATAGGTCATCCTGGGCGGAAGGACCTCGAAGTACTGCGTGCTGCCCTGCTCTTCGCCTTCGCGTGATGCACCGTTGTCGCTGGTGAACAAGATGATGGTGTTGTCCAGTTCGCCGAGCTGTTCGATGGCAGCGAGGAGGCGACCGGTGCTCTGGTCGACGCTGTCGACCATGCCGGCGTATACCTCCATATACCGGGCGTACACCGCGCGCTGTGTGTCGCTGAGGTCGTCCCAGGCCTCAACATGCTGGCCTTCCTCGTAGTTGCGCGGCGGCAGCGTGGCCTGGGGCAGGATGCCGAGTTCCTTCTGTCGGGCGAAGCGGCTGTCGCGCAGCGCATCCCAACCCTGGTCGTAGTTGCCTTTGTACCTCGCCATGTCTTCGGGCTTGGCGTGCAATGGTGCATGCACCGCCGGGTGGGCCATATAGAGAAAGAACGGTTTTGTGGGGTTGGCCGTCTTGGTATTGCGGACCATCTCGATGGCGCGGTCGGTGAGATCGTCGGTGAGGTAGTAGTCGTCGGGGTACTGGTCGATATTGAGGACGCTGTTGCCGTTGATGAGCCGGTCGGGGTGCCAAAAGTTCGTGAAGCCGTTGAGGATTCCGTAGAACTCGTCGAAACCGCGTTGCACAGGCCATGAGTTCTTGTCGCCAGCCGGGTTCTTGTCCTGCACCCGGCACAGGTGCCACTTGCCCGACATGAACGTGCTGTAGCCGTTGTCGCGAAGGACCTCGGCGAGCGTGGCGCAGTTGCGACTGAGCTCCATCGCATAGCCGGGAAAGCCCGGGTCGGCCTCGGCCACGAATCCCATGCCGGCGTCGTGGGCGTTGAGGCCGGTGAGCAGGGAGGCGCGGGTCGGCGAGCACATGGGGTTCACATGAAAGTTGGTGTAGCGAACCCCCTCGCTGGCCAGCTTGTCGATGTGCGGTGTCGGGATCTCCGACCCGTAGCAGCCGAGGTCTGAGTACCCGAGATCATCGGCCATGATGACCACGATGTTGGGTGCGCCATCGGGTGCGGTTGGCCGTTCGGGCCAGAACGGGGTGGAGCGGGCTACCGTCGTGGCCACCTCGCCTTCAAACCCTGCGTAGGGCGCTGATTGGTCGATGGGATGGTCGTTGCCAGTGCTGCTCACGGTTCGAACCGTAATCACAGACCTGACAGGTCGTCAGATTTTGTGCGAAGGTCGCTGCTATGAGCAGCACTTCCGATGTGAACCTTCTCGACCCCGACCTGTTTCAGCGCGGCGATCACCATGATGTGTTCACCCAACTTCGCGGTGAAGGCCCGATGCATTGGCACGAGCATCCCGACGGCCAAGGCTTCTGGAGCGTGGTCGGCCATGCCGCACTTACCGAAATCAATCGTGACACCGAACGGTTCTCGAGCGAGACAGGCGGTATTTCGATCGACAACATCCACGATGACTCAACCGGCGAGGGTATCGATCAGCGGGGCCTCAACATGCTCTTCACCGATCCGCCCAAACACACCCGGTACCGTCGGCTGGTTTCAAAGGGCTTTACGCCGCGAATGATCGGGCTGCTCGAGCAGTACCTCACCCATCGCAGCATCGTGATCGTCGACAACGTGATCGAGCGCGGTGAGTGCGACTTCGTTGAGGACTTGGCGGCCGAACTGCCGCTCCAGGCGATCGCCGAGATCATGGGCGTCCCCACCGAGGATCGCAAGCTGCTCTTTGAGTGGTCGAACACCATGATCGGTATGGACGACCCCGACTACACCGGCGATCCGCAGGCGGCAGCGATGCAGCTCTACGCCTACGCGAATGAGTTGGCCAAGCAGCGATCGGTCGACCCGCAGGACGACATCATCACCAAGCTCGTGAACGCCGAAATCGAAGGCGATCGGCTGAACGAATTTGAAATCGACATGTTCATGTTGCTCCTGTCGGTGGCCGGCAACGAGACCACCCGCACCGCGACCTGCCATGGAATGAAGGCACTGGTCGATTATCCCGAGCAGCGCGAACTGTTGGTGAGCGATCTCGAGAAGTACATGCCCACCGCGGTTGACGAGATGGTGCGCTGGGGTACCCCGGTGATGCACTTCCGTCGCACCGCCACCGTCGATACCGAGGTGGCAGGGGCCAAGATCAAGGCCGGCGACCGCATCGTCATGTGGCACGTGTCGGCCAACCGCGATGAGGCGGTGTGGGACGATCCGTTCACGTTCGACATCACCCGTCAGGACAACCCGCACATCGGCTTTGGCGCCGGCGGTGCGCACTATTGCCTGGGCGCGAACCTGGCGAAGATGGAGCTCAAGCTCATCTTCAACGAGATCCTTACCCGGCTCCCTGACCTCACGCTCACCGCCGAGCCGGAGATCCTTCGGTCCAACTTCATCGCCGGCGTGAAGTCGATGCCGGTGGCCTACACACCCGGCGAGAAGATCAACCCCGAGCCCTACACCAAGAAGCCAGGCGAGATCGTCAACCAGTAACCGCGGGCTGCGGCGTGGCGGCTTGTTCGCTTGAGGCGAGCGCCGGCGGGTATTCGCTGGCGAGGGTCTCGAAGTGGCCGCGCACGTGGGTTTCGAACGCCTTTTTCACCGGACCAAACGCGAGCGGAACGGTGAACAGACCACCTCGAAGCCGAAAGCTGCCCGAGTGGGTGAGCATTGAACCGGTTGGGGTGGCCACCATGTCGAAGCGTTCGTTGCATTCAGCGAACGGCCCCGAAAGGTGCTCGAAGGTCACCGCCTGATCTTCGTACCGCACCACCTCGACGGTCTTGAACGAAAACGGCCCTTCGCTGCCGGCGAAGCGCCGAACCAATTGGTTTTCCTCGATGGCGATGATGTCTTCGGGGCTGTCGGCGAACCGGGCGCGGAAGACTTCGAGCAGCTCCTTGGGCGGAAGCCCGACCTCGATGCTGTCGTTGGCGAGTTGGACCTCGGGACGCAGGGCGAGTGCGCCGAGAGAGGCGATGGCGGTGATGGCAGGATGAAGTGGCACAGCTAGTGGAACCCGCCGGCGTGCCGCGATAGTCCGGTCGACCCGCGAAACAGCTGTTATTCGGTGATCCCGAAGTTGTGCAGACTCCAGCCCTTGATGGCGTTGCCGCGCAGGAGTTTGTAGATCTCCTCGTCGTTCAGGCCAGCGTTGTGCACGATCTTGGTGGCCACTTCTTTGGTGTGCGGGAAGGTGGTGTCGGCGTGCGGGTAGTCGACCTCAAAGCAGATCTGATCCATACCGATCAGGTCGCGGTTTCGAAGGCCTACTTCGTCATCGAAGATGCAGCCGTAGATGTGGCCGGGAATGTAGGATGACGGCCGGTTCTCGAGCTGCACGCCAAAATCGCTGGTGTTGTCGCGCTCTTCCCAGAGCTTGTCCATGCGCTCGATGACGTAGGGCATCCAGCCAACCTGGCCCTCGGCGTAGGCGATGCGCAGCTTCGGAAATCGATCGAACACGCCGCTGAGGATGTAGTCGCAGAACGACCCCATTGCGTTGCTGAAGGTAATGGTGGAGCTCACGGCAAAAGGTGCGTCGGGCGAGGTCGCTGGCATCTTCGAGCTCGAGCCGATGTGCATGTTGAGGATGGTGTCGGTCTCCTCGCAGGCCCGGAAGAACGGGTCCCAGTGGCGGTCGGGCGAATGCACCGACGGAAGCCCCAGCGGGTAGGGGTTCTCCGAGAAGGCCACCGCGCGGCTGCCCTTGTCGGCGCACCGTCGAACCTCGGCTGCGGCTAACGCCGGGTCCCAGAGGGGAACGATGGTCATCGGGATCAAGCGTCCCTTACCGGCGCCCTGGCACCACTCGTCGATCATCCAGTCGTTGTAGGCCTGCACGCAGAGCAGCGCGAGTTCTTTGTCTTCGCGCTCCAAGAATGCCTGGCCGCAGAAGCGGGGAAGAATATTGGGGAAGCACACCGAGGCTTCCATATGGTTCTCGTCCATGTCCTTGAGCCGCTCAGACTGAATCCAGGCACCCGGGCGGATGTCGTCAAAGGTGATCGGCGTGACATCGAGATGGTCGAAGCCCACGGCTGCTGAGAGCTTGGGGAACGGGTAGATCAGGTCGTCGTAGAGCCACCAGTCGCACCATTCGCCATCGGGCGCGCCCTTCTCGTAGCTGAACACGCCCCCTTCGAAGTTGAAGATGGCCCGGTCTCGCTCGACACGGGGCCCACGATCTTTGAACCTTGCGGGCAGGCGGTCCTGCCACAGGTTGGGCGGCTCGACCACGTGATCGTCAACGGAAATGATCTTCGGCAACTCAGACATGCTGTTGATAGTACGGATCCGGACGCACTATCCCCTAACGAACCCCACCGAAACCAACGCGATGACCCCCAAAAC
>CAZGVQ010000304.1:0-5216 GCA_964529355.1 uncultured Acidimicrobiales bacterium | reverse complement strand
AGCCGCATGGGCGCTGGTGGGGCGGGGCGGCAGTAGAGCCCACGCAGCCGCGATTGGGCGGGGCGGAGCCGACCTCCTCAGCACCTGGGCCGGAATCGCCCGCACGTTCGACGTTGAGGATTTCTGGAACGAGTCCGTCGACCGCGGAATCGGCGCTTTCTGGTTCGGTTCGGCGGCGTTCCCCGAGGCGTTCGTCGGTGACCCGGAGCCACCAGCCGTGCTGTTTCATCTCGGTGATCCCGATGTCATCGCCGGGCCGCGAGTGGCCATCGTGGGCACCCGTAAGTGCACCCGCTACGGGCATGACATCGCTCGGGCATTTGCTCGGGACCTTTCACTCGCCGGGGTGGGCGTGGTGTCGGGCCTCGCCATCGGCATCGACGCCGCGGCGCATCAGGGTGCGGTCAATGCAGCAGCTGCGCCGCCGGTGGCGGTGGTGGCCAACGGGCTCGACACCGTCTACCCGCGAAGCAATCGGGCTTTGTGGGAGGAAGTGGTTGGCCAAGGGGTGGTGCTCTCCGAAGGTCCGATGGGCACCGAACCTGAGCGGTGGCGGTTTCCGGCCAGAAACCGGCTCGTGGCTGCCTTGGCCGACATCGTCATCGTGGTCGAGTCCCACGCCAGGGGCGGCTCGATGCACACGGTCACCGAAGCCGCCCGACGGGGGATACCGGTTATGGCCGTTCCTGGACCAATCCACAGTCCCGCCACCGAAGGGACCAACGCGCTCTTGCGCGATGGCTGTGCCCCGGCATGTTCGGTGGACGACGTGCTGCTGCAGCTTGGCATGTCGTCTGGGGCTCAGCGTCCCAGTACCGAGTTGCGGCTCGAACCCGGGGGTGTCGCTGGTGACGTTCTCGAAGCGTTGGGATGGCTGCCGGCAACGGCGCAGCAGTTACTTCGCAGCGCCCGATGTTCGGTTGCCGAACTGGCCGGAGCTCTCGAGGCGTTGCAGACCGATGGATGGGTTGTCGAGACCGAAGGCTGGTACGAGCGGCGGGCGCGTCCCGACACTCCTAGCGCCGCCGAGGCGGCCCCAATGGACGACGGGGACCAGCGAGATCAGGGGGACGAGGGAGACAAGGGGGACCAGGGAGGCTAACCCCGGGCCTCGGCGTACGCATCGCGAACGCTGGCGATGTCGATGGTCCGCGGTTCTACGGTGTCTCCCTGGCCCAGACCCCAATCGGGTGGCGTGTCCCACAGGCCATCGATCAGTCGGGCAGCCAACACGGCCGCACCCGTAGCGACGGTCTCATCGGTGTCGGGAACCACAATCGATGTGCCGAGGAGATCGGCGCATCGCTGTCGGTAGGCGGCCGATCGGGCTCCGCCACCGATGAGGTGCATGGTGCCGTCGGAGGCGACCCCGGCAGCTCGCAGGGCATCGAGGCCGTCGAGGAGCCCGCACAACACGCCATCGTGGGCAGCTCGAGCCAACATCTCGCGGCTGGTGGAGGTGCGAAGGCCGGTGAATGTGCCGGTGGCGTCGGGTCGGCTGGGGGTGCGCTCGCCGTCGAAGTACGGAACCAGCACCGTGCCGTCGAAGTCGGTGCCTGCTTCGATCGCAAGATCGCTGAGACCCGCAGCATCGGTACCCAACCATGAGGCGACGGTGTCGGTGACCTTGGTGGCATTGAGTGTGCACACCAGGGGTAGATAGGCGCCGGTGGCGTCGGCAAAGCCCGCGACCAAACCGCTCGGGTCGGCGGTGGGACTTGTTGCGATGGAGTACACCGTGCCCGAGGTACCCAGCGACATCGCCACGTCACCCGGGCGAAGTCCCAAGCCGAGAGCGCCGGCCATATTGTCGCCGGTGCCCGCTCCGATCGGGATACCGGCAGGCAGGCCCAGGGCCGATGCGGCCTCGGCCGACAGTGTCCCGGCCGGCGTGCGGTGGTCGACGACCTGTGGAAGACACAGCGACAACGTGTCGGCATCGTCGACCGCATTGGCGAGAAGGTCGGGTCGGTACATCCCATCGCTCGGGTTGAACCAACCGGTACCCGAAGCATCGCCGCGGTCGGTGACGTGTTCTCCGCTGAGTCGCCAGGTGAGGTAGTCGTGGGGAAGCATGATCTTGCGAACCCGCGACAAGATCGCGGGCTTGTGTTCCTGCATCCACGCAAGCTTGGCCACGGTAAAGCTGGCCAGAGGAACGCTGCCGCAGGCTTGGGCCCATGCGGTGGCGCCAAGACCGTCGACCATTGCCTCGGCGTTGGCAGCTCCTCGGGTGTCGTTCCACAGCTGCGCGGGCGTAAGCGACTCCCCATCGCCATCGAGGAGGACCATGCCGTGCTGCTGGCCCGCGACCGAAACGGCGACGACGTCGCGGCGATGTTGGCCAAGCTGTTCGATGGCGATGGACAACGCCGACCACCAGCTCGCCGGGTCCTGCTCGCTGAGCGGGGGAGTGGTAGGTGGGTGCGGCGCTGAGCCGGTAGCGATGACGGTTCCGGTTGCAAGGTCGCGAGCCTCGACCTTGGTCGACTGGGTGGACGAATCGACGCCAAGCGCAAGCTGCATCAGCGGATTCGTTCGATGTAGCGGGCCACGACGTTCTCGAGGGCCTCCTGCCGGCCGGACTGCCCTGCCGGTTCAGGTTGTTGCATCATCCGGTCGCGGAGATCGCCTAGCGAGTGCTTCCCCGCCAGTATTTCGGTGCCGAAATCGGTGTCCCAGGCTGCGTACCGTGCGCTCATTGGTTGGGTGAGCGCACCGTCTTCGAGGAGGGCGTGCGCGGCCAGAAGCGATCGGGCCAGGGTATCCATACCGCCGATGTGGGCATGGAAGAGGTCGTCGCGGGCGATCGACTGCCGGCGGAGCTTGGCGTCGAACATCATTCCGCCCGTGGTGAAGCCGCCTCCTTTGAGGATCTCGTATACGCCAAGGGTCATCTGCTCGACCGACACCGGGAATCGGTCGACGTCCCAGCCGAGCCGATCGTCGCCGGCGTTGGCATCGACACTGCCAAAGATCCCGGCGCTGAACGCCGCGGCCACCTCGTGGGCAAAGTCATGGCCTGCCAGGGTGGCGTGGTTGACCTCGATATTGGTGAAGACCTCGCCGATGAGGTCGAAGCGCTCAAGAAAGCCATGGCACGCAGCGACATCGAAGTCGTACTGGTGTTTCGTGGGTTCGAACGGCTTCGGCTCGAGAAGGATTGTGCCTTCGAAACCGATCTTCTTCTTGTGCTCGACCACCAGGGTGAGGAATCGCGCGAGCTGTTCCTGCTCGCGGGCCAGGTTGGTGTTGAGTAGCGTTTCGTAGCCGTCGCGCCCGCCCCAGAGGACGTAGTTGGCCCCACCGAGCCGATGGGTCACCTCGAGCATTTCGCAGACCTGGCCGGCTGCGTAGGCAAACATGTCGGGGTCGGGGTTGGTGGCTCCGCCTGCCATGTATCGGGGGTTCGAGAACAGATTGGCAGTGCCCCACAGCAGTTTCTTGCCGGTGCGTTCGATATGCGCCTCGGCCTCGTCGACCATGATCGCGAGATTCGAAGCCGACTCGGCGAAGGTTGACCCCTCGGGCGCAAGGTCGCGGTCGTGAAAGGTCCAGAAGGGGGCACCGAGTTTCTCGAAGAACTCGAAGGCCACCGCCATTTTGGCCTTTGCCACGTCGATGGGGTCGCCGGTGGCGTTGATCCACGGACGATCGAGGGTCCCAGCTCCGAAGATGTCGCTGCCGTCCCAGGAAAAGGTGTGCCAGTAGCAGACCGCAAAGCGGAGATGCTCGGCCATGGTCTTGTCGCCTACTACTCGATCGGCGTCGTACCAGCGGAACGCGAACGGGTTGTCGGAATCTGGCCCCTCGTAGGCGATCGGTGTCGGTACGGTCGTGAAGAAGTCGGTCATATTGAACCCCGGGCAGCGCGTCTGGCGATGGTCGATGTGTCACTGCTGAGTCGCAGAGCGCCCAGATCGTAGCCCGGATCCTTCGCGCAGAGATCTAGCGGACGACCGCGCAGAGTGGTGCCGTGTGCCGAATCTGTGAGAAATTGGCGAACTGCCGATACCCTTCTTCATCTGTGAGTTGGAGTCTTGAGCGGTTCTCTGCGTCTCTGGTGTCGGTTTCGGACGCCACGAACAGCGTGTATTGCCGCGACCTTCGGGCCTTCTTCGCCTGGGCCGACGAAGTTGGCACAGATCAACCCAAACTCGTGACCCGCCGGACGGTTCGTCGCTATATGGCGGTGCTTGACCAGAGCGGCTACGCGAAGCGCACCATTGCCCGCAAGGCATCGGCGATCCGTCGCTACTTCGACTGGGCACGAAAGAACGACCTGGTCGAGGCCGACCCAACCATCGGTCTCAGCGCGCCGAAGGGCCGGGCGCGTCTTCCCCGAATTCTCCCCGACAGCGAAGTCGAGGCACTGCTCGACACGCCCAGCGCCACCGTGGCGCAGGACGACCCGGCACGAGCCGCCCGCGACCTGGCGATGCTCGAGGTGCTTTACGGAAGTGGCCTTCGGGTCAGCGAGCTCTGCACCCTCACCCTCGGCCAGCTCGAGCTGGATGGCCGCCGCCTGCGGGTGTGGGGCAAAGGACAAAAAGAGCGGGTGTGCCCGGTTTCGGAGCCAGCTGTGGCCGCGCTGAATCGTTGGCTGGAACATCGGGGAATGTTCGTGGCGAACGCACGCGAGGGCAGGGCCCAACCGGGGGCATTCGAGCCCCTTGAGCCGGATAGTCCCGTGTTTCTGAACCTGCGAGGGAATCCGCTGACTCCCCGAGATGTACGGAGAGTTCTCGATAGGCGCGCTATGAGTCCAACGCACCCACATGCCCTCCGTCATACCTATGCGACTCATCTTTTGGACGGCGGTGCCGATCTTCGTGCTGTGCAGGAACTACTGGGACATGCCGATCTGAGCACCACCCAGATCTATACCCATGTCAGCAAGGAACACCTGCAAAGAGTCCATCGGGCTACTCATCCGAGAGCCTGAAAAGCCGACAGATCAGAAACGATCGACCACAAGGAACACCGTGGCAGAAGAACGCCCAGACGTGCAGCCCCTCTGGGATGCGTACAAAGTAAAGAGCGAGCCAAAGGCCCGCGAACAGCTCATCGTGCACTACTCGCCGTTGGTGAAGTATGTCGCGGGCCGGGTCGCGGTTGGCCTCCCGCAGAACGTGGAGCAGTCCGACCTCGTCAGCTATGGCATGTTCGGGTTGATCGACGCCATCGAGAAGGTCGACCTCGAACGCGGCTACAAG
>CAZGVQ010000303.1:0-5220 GCA_964529355.1 uncultured Acidimicrobiales bacterium | reverse complement strand
AAACCCAACCACGTGAGCAGAAACGTCATCACCACCGCCGCCACGATGACGATGCTGAACTTCACTTTCAGCGAAGGAATCGCCGACAAAGGCCCCGAAATTTTCGCGCTTTGCCCCCTCTGTGGTGGTAAAGCGCGATCAGAACCTTGGGATTTCACGCGGCTTCGTCATCGCCGATTGCGTAGCCGACGCCGTGAACGGTGCGGATCACGTGGTCGCCGAGCTTTCGGCGCAGTGATCGGATATGGCTGTCGACGGTGCGAGCGCCCGACCCGTCGGGATAGCCCCAGACCGAGGTGAGCAGATCTTCGCGGGTGAGCACGGTGCCGTTGGCTTTCGCCAGGCCGAGCAGGAGGTCGAATTCGGTGGGGGTGAGATGAACCTCGGCATCGGATTCCCCCGTGCGGGTGACCCGACGCGAGTCAATGTCGATTTCGAGGTCGCAGCAGTGGAGGGCGCTGCGGCGATCGGCCTCGCCATTGACCCGCCGAAGGATCGCTTCAACCCGCGCCGCCAATTCACGCGGGCTGAAGGGCTTGGTGACGTAGTCGTCGGCTCCGAGCTTGAGCCCAACGAGCACGTCGGTTTCGTCATCGAGAGCGGTGAGCATGAGCACCGGCGTGCGTTGTTCGCTCTGAATGACCTTGCAGACCTCGTGGCCCGACATGCCCGGAAGCATGAGATCGAGGACCACCAGGTCGGGTTTGAGATTGCGGAAGGCGTCGACGCCTTTGAGGCCGTCTTCGGCCAGGTAGACCGTGTGCCCTTCGCTGCGCAGCCGGTCGGCCACCGCGTTGGCGATGTCGGCTTCGTCTTCGATGATGAGGATTCTTGCTCGTTGCGTCACGCTTCCCCAGAGTACGGACCCAAATTGAGGAAGTCCCGGAGGGTATGTGGGGATTTTGTGCAGGAAGGCGTCGATCGCGCCGGATCGCGCTACTCGATCGTCAACGAAGCCCGGGCGAGAAGCGGGTCGGTCTTGCCAACGCTGTCGACTGAGCGAGCATCGAGGCGCCAGTTCCCGGAAGGAAGGCTGGGGGAGCGGTAGCTCCAATCGGTGAACTCGCCGCCGGGGTTGGTCACGAAGACGTCGATCCACTGCGGTGCGCCAAACGTTCCGTCGATTCGAAGTCCGCCGCCGTTCTCGTCGACGAGTCGAACCTGCACTGCCGCAACGCCGATATCGTCGAACGCCCGACCGCTTGCATCGACGACGGTGCTGGCCTGAGTTGAGCCATCGAGGGGTTGGCGAAGTTCGGTCGATGGGTCGGCGTCGCCTGGGTACCAGAGGGCGAAACGTCGGGTGTCGATGGCCATGGTGTCGGGCTGGCCCGATGTATCGATCGCGCGGGCCTCGACGCGGTAGGTCCCCGGAGCAAGGGCCCGTTGGATCGACCAGGTGGTTTCGGTGGAGTCAGGGCTGGCGACGTCGGCTACGAGTTCGGCGAACGCGCCGCGGCTTCCGTCGGGCTGAACCCACGCTTGGGCGGCCGTGTCGAAGATCGCCACCCGCACCGCGCTCACACCAAGGTCGTCGGTTGCGGTTCCGGTGGCCGAGAATTCGGGGGTATCGAAGGCCTGCTGGTTCGGCGTTGGCGTGAGGATTGCTGTGTCGGGAGCGTCGTCGCCTGCCACGCCGACGTCGATGCTGATGTTGGGTCGATCGGGGGTTCTTGTCGACTGCCCAACGGTGTCGTCGGCGTACGCCTCGATGATGTAGCGACCTGCCGGAAGTGTTGGGGTGCTGAACGACCACGGCGTGTCTGCCGTGCCAATGCCTGGGACGTTGCCGTTAGCGTCTTCGCCAACGCTGATCCACGTTGCGTCACCCCAGAAGCCGTTGGGCTGCGGGCCCTGCCCGGTGTCGATGTTGCGCACCCGCACGTACACCCGGGCGACACCGATGTCGTCAGATGCGACACCGTCGATGGTCAGAACGCCCGGAGCGAGGAGGTCTCCGGTCGTCGGAGAGTCCAACGTGATCGCCGGACCAACGTCGGCTGGGAATACTCGTATCGTGCGATTGGCAACGCTTGGATCGGACTGGCCGGCGGTATCGACTGCCGCCACCTGGAGGCGCCAGTTGCCCTCGGGTATCGACATGGTAAGGGACCACGAGGAAGCTACGGCGCCGGTGTCGGTGAGGTCGGCGGGGAACGATGAGAAGCCACCCAGAGTGCCATCGGCTGTGAGCCACTCGTTGGTATCGATGTTGTAGAACGCAATGCCGACCGAAGTCACGCCGACGTCGTCGCTTGCGGTGCCCTCGAGGTGGACGATCCGGTCGCTGAACTGGGCGTCGTTTCCGAACGCCCGGGTGATCTGGGTCTCGGGCGAAGCGTCGGCCTGGTCGACGACCTCAAACTTGCTCTGGACACGCCGCGGGTCTTTCGCCCCATCGTCGGCAAACGTCTTGGAGAGAGCCCGGTACCGGCCCGGTGGCAGAACAACGTCGAACTGCCACGATGTGTGGTTAGAGCCCGGGTCGGCGAGCACCGCTACGAAGGGCTCCCATTTGCCGAACGAACCGTCGGAGCGAAGCCACTTTTTGGTGTCGCGTTCCTGGATGGTGATTTGCACCCGGTCGACACCAGCGGACGCTGCGGCCGTGCCCTCGATGACGACGGCCTGTGCACTGGTGTGCACCGTTCCTTCGCCGGGCGCGGAGAGTTCGGTAGCAGGAATCGCCGGTGCCGGATCAGGGTCGGGGGTCGGATCGGGGTTGGGAGCCGGGTCTGGATCGGGAGTTGGATCGGGTTCCGGGGTCGGGATTGCGTTGCCGGTCAGCGGAAAGGCGCCGAATCGGCCGAGTGTCATGCCGCCCACGGTGGTTCCGTCGTGCCCCACCAGCAGATGGCCGTCAGCGAGCGTCACGGCGGTCACGCCTCGGAAGCCGTTGGCCCCGGGGTTCCAGTCGAGCGACTTCCCTGTGGCGGGATCAAGTGCACCGATCTGGGATCGTCGGACCACCTGGTCGCCGAGCACGGCCGGACCAAGCCCGTTTCCGTTTCCGTAGCTGGTGCCTGGTTCACCGGGGTAGGGATCGATCGATCCGGGTGCTTCCTGAAACTGGAAATGTCCGCCAACGAATACCGTGCTGGCGCTGATGTCCACCGCATAGATGCTGTCGAAGTGGCGCGAGATCCAGAGCGGCTCGACCGGGTCGACGTTCCCGGCTTCGATCGGGAAGGCGACCGCCGTGTTGTTCGTCGGAGGAGCGTCGCCACCTGAGGTGACCGCCACGAAGTACGAACCGTCGGGTGCGATTGCTGCTGAGCTCAGACGGAGCTGACCGCCGAGCTGGGCGAGCCGATCGCGGTAGAAGTTGGTGTGCCAGCCGGTGAGAACAGCCGGTTGTTGCGAGGTGTCGAACACCGAGAGGGCCACCCGTTCGACGCCGCCGACCTGGGCCGAGCTGGCAAGCATGACCATGCGAGAACCATCGTCGCTCACGTCGAGCGACTTCACGCCCATGAATCCTCCGGCGCCTACCGGTGCCGAAAGGTCGATTCCGAAGTTCAGATCCAAGGCGCCGGTGCGCTGATCGACCGCCGCCAACCGCTGCGTTTGCGTGCCGTTGACCTTCTTGAAGTTTCCACCCACGTAGAGCAGATCGCCCACGTGCTCCAGCGCTGTTACCTCAGCGCTCGCGACCGCTGCGAACGTGCGGTCGTGGCGAAGATCCGAATCGAAGCGTGCGACCTTTCGTGCCTTGCGGCCATCGATGGTCGAGAACTTTCCGCCGATGAAGAATGCGCCGCCGGGGCCAGGGGTGATGGTGTTCACCTGTCGATCGATGACGGGCCGGAACGACGTGTCGAAGGCGCCGGATGCGGCGTCGTAGGCAAAGAGGTGCTGCTGGTCGAGTTGCGTGCCGCCCGGAAGCGTGACTTTGGTAAACGAGCCGGCGACGAACACCCGGGACCCGACCTGTTCGATGGCGAGCACCGCCCCGTTGGTCACGCGGGGAACATCGATACGGGGAGTTGAGGACGGTATCGCAGCGTCGTCGGCAACCGCGGTCCCCGGAAGGGCGATCAGGCTGACGAGCAGCGCCAACACCAGCATGAATGCCTTGGTCGTCTTCAACATCGCTACCTCGCCTTTCCAGCCGCGAACCCGAATGGGTCGCTAGAAATCGAGGGTACGAGTGGGCCGCGAGGACTGTCTGTAGGCAAAAAGGCTCAACACGTGCCCCGGACTGCGTTCGTCCGGAGTTGGGAAAAACTACCCGAGTTGGTGGACCTCTGCTATGCCGCTAGATTTGACAGCTGGCCCGGTGTGCGTTTTTCGCGCCACTCGGTCGTCTTTATTGTTACCACCAGGAGGTTGGCACACTGCCAAAGCCCAAGGAAGATGCGATCGTACTAGAGGGTTCGGTCACCGAATCATTGCCAAATGCAATGTTTCGCGTCGAACTCGAAAATGGCCATGAAGTACTGGCCCACATTTCCGGAAAAATGCGCATGCATTACATCCGTATCCTGCCCGGCGACCGTGTCCAAGTTGAGCTGACCCCCTACGACCTGCAGCGCGGAAGAATCACCTACCGCTACAAGTAGGCCCCGAATACCGACAACGACCGGCATTCCGGTCAACGTCACCGGCGGGAGCGCCGGCAGAAATACTGTCCCCATCTGACCCGAAACCCACTCAGCAGCAGAACCTGCAGCGTGAGTGGTGGTTTCGCCAGAACCGAATCGAAACAGAACTGCGTGCGATGAAAGTACGACCAAGCGTCAAGAAAATTTGTGACAACTGCAAAGTGATTCGCCGCCACGGTCGCGTTCGCGTTATCTGCACCAACCCCCGCCACAAGCAGCGGCAGGGATAGGGAGAAGAGAATGGCCCGAATTTCCGGAGTCGACATCCCTCGCGACAAGCGAGCGATTATCGCACTCACCTACATCTACGGCATCGGCAACAAAACCGCCGCCGATATCTGCTCAGAGTCCGGCATCGATGCCGCCACCCGGGTGAAAGATCTCACCGACGACGAAGTAGTCAAGATCCGTGCCTGGATCGAAGAACATCTCCAGGTCGAAGGCGACCTTCGCCGCGAGGTCAGCCAGGACATCAAGCGCAAGATGGAGATTGGCTGCTACCAGGGTCTGCGTCACCGTCGTGGCCTTCCCGTTCGTGGCCAGCGCACCCACACCAACGCACGTACCCGCAAGGGCCCCAAAAAGACGGTGGCCGGTAAGAAGAAGGTCCTCAAGT
>CAZGVQ010000302.1:0-5230 GCA_964529355.1 uncultured Acidimicrobiales bacterium | reverse complement strand
CCGCAGGCTCTCTTCGACCGCGTTGGGGATGAGGCTGCGATCGTTCTGCACCAGCGCCATCTGCTCTGGGTGTTGCAGGAGTCGCCACATCATGTTGCCGATGAGCTGGGTGGTGGTCTGACTGCCGGCGATGAACAGGAACATCATGAAGCCCAGCACGTCCTCGTCGGTAAGCACGCGACCGTCGAGCTCGGCGGTGATGAGCGCGGTGAGCGTGTCGTCGGGAAGGTCTGCGCCGTCGGCTACCAATTGGCGGCGCTTCCCAATCATCTGCCCGAAGTAGGTGATTTCGTCGAGGCGTCCAGAATCGCGACTATCCGGTGCCGCCGACTGCACATCGGCGTTTCGGGAGATGACGCCGTCGGCGCGAGGGCGGATTTCGCGGCAGTAGTCGGTGTCGAGCCCGAGAAGCCAGGCGATGACGATTAGCGGCACGGGCATACCTAGCAGTTCCTGAAGGTCGCCCTCTCCGGATTCAACCCATTTGTCCATTTCCTCGTGCACCAACGTGCGGATATCAGGCTCCATGGCCTCGAGTTTGTCGGCGTTGAACGCCTCCTGAACCAGGCGCCGGTCCGAGGTGTGCTGCGGTGGGTCGACGCTCACCAGCACTCCCCCGCCGGCATAGGCCAGCCCGGGACCGTGACCGCTGGTCCACAGTTTGTACTTGCGCAACATGGCCTTCACATCAGCCTCGCGGGTGACGGCAAACCAGTCGTAGGGTTCGCTCGCGTGCGCGACCGGGCACTCGTTGCGCATGCGGGCGTAGTGGGCATGCGGATCGGCGCGAAACTCCGACGAAAAGAAATCGAAATCGTCGCTCATGGTGGCCTCTTCGTCGTGGGGTGAGTCGTGTCGTGGAACGGCAACCGACCCCAGTCGCGCACGGTTGCCCCAGATGTGAGCGAACACTAACTTTCGCCCTGTGGACGCCACAAGCTTGACCGAACTGATCGACCTCACCGGCAAACGCGCTCTGGTCACCGGCGGAGGTAAGGGCATAGGAGCGGCGATCGCCAGCCGACTCGCCGAGGCAGGTGCAACGGTGACCATCGCCGACCTCGACCCTGGTGCCGCCGACTTCGCCGCCTCCATCAACGCGACCTCGGTGGTGTGCGACATCACCAATGCCGAACAACTCACCACCGCCGTCGACACCGCTGCTGGCACCGACGGCCTCGACGGCCTTGACATCCTCATCAACAACGCCGGCATCTTCCCAACCACGGGGCCGGTAGCAAACGTGACCGACGAGTTCATCCACACGATGCTCGAAGTCAACGTGCGCGCCCAGTTCAGCGCCACCCGCGAGGCGGCGGCACGCATGACCAACGGCGGAGCAATCGTGAACATGGCATCGGTTGCCGCACTGGGCGGCGGCGCGAATATCTCGGCGTACTCGGCATCGAAGGGAGCGGTGGTTTCGCTCACCCAGGCCCACGCCAACGAACTGGGCCGACAAGGCATTCGGGTCAACGCGATCGCTCCGGGCATCATCGACACTCCGGGTGTGCAGGACCAGATGGCACCGCTCAAAGCGGGCGGCCTCGACATCGACGCCCGCATCGCCGCGAACCCGGTTGGCATGGCGGGCCAGCCCGACCACATCGCCCGCGGCGCATTGTTTCTGGTGTCGGACCTCGCCGAATTCATCAGCGGCCATGTGCTGGTGATCGACGGCGGATCCACCGCCTAGCTCACGCCCGACCACACCCGAAAGAAGCAGCGCATGGACGTCTTCGAAGCGATGAGCACCAACCGGGCCATGCGCTATCTCAAACCCGACCCGGTCGACGACGAGCTCATCGAGCAGGTCATCACCGCCGCGACCTGGGCACCGAGCCCCGGCAACTCGCAGGGTCGTGACTTTGTGGTGGTGACCGATCCGGACAAGCGACGCATCATCGGCGAAGCCATCGAGGGGGTCATGGGCGACCGTGTTGCAGCGATGGACCGACCCGACCGTACGCATCGACTCATGCTCGACGGCACCGGGCACTTGCTCGAGACCCTCAAGACGTGCCCGGTGTTGATCTTTGTGTGCGGCAAGGCGGTCTACCCCTATGGGGCGCCGCGCGAATCATTCATCTGGTCGTCGATCTACCCGGCAGCCCAGAATCTGATTCTCGCGGCACGGGCTCTCGGGCTCGGCACCGTGTTCACCACGTTCCAGGGCACCGCCGAGCCCGTGATCAGAGAAACGCTGGGCATACCCGATGAGTATCAGATCGGTTGCATGATTCCGATGGGCTGGCCCGACCGGAAGTTCGGCCCCCTGAACCGGGCGCCCTATGACCAGGTTGTGCATCGCGACGGCTGGCAGGGCGAATTGCGCACCTACCCGCCGAGCTGAGTTGGCCTAGGCGAAGGCTGCGCCGAACATGGCCAGGGTCTTCGACCAGCTGGTCTCGGCCGCGTTCTGGTTGTGGCTGGGGTACCCGGGCCACGTAAACCCATGGTCGGTGTCGGGGAAGGTCATGACCTCGACATGGTCGAGCGGCGCGACAGCATCGAGGAAGCGTTGGTGCATCGCGATGGACTGCACCTCGTCGGCCTCGCCGATACCCAGGTACATCGGCCGCGTCAGGCTGCCAGCAGTCAAGTGGGGTGAGTCGGGCTCATCGTCGGCCATGAACGAAGGGTGGAAGCAGGCGCCCGCCACAACCCGCTCGGGGTTGCGTTCGATCGCTCGGTATACGGCACGGGTGCCGAGGCAGAAACCGATTGCGGCGATGGGGGTTGCTTCGGCCACGCCGGCGGCCGCGAGCGCCCGGGCGCCGTCGTGCTGGATCTGGTCGTCGGTCATTGCTGCAATCCAGCCCCAGACTTCCTCCATCGCTCCGGACTCACCCATGTCTTTGGGCTCTTTGAAGAGCAGTCGGCCCTGCCGGTGATGAAGGTCGGGAGTGACCACCCGGTAGCCGTTACCGGCCAGCAGCGCCATGGAGTCTCGCGTGGCCGGACGAAGGCCGGGCGCATCGATGAAGTAGAGCACCGTGGGCCAGTCGCCGCCGCCATCGGGTGCGCCGGTGGGCTCGGTGATGACGACGGCCATCTCGCCGTCGTCGGTGGTGGTGTCGAGTTCGCGTTCCTGAGTGTCCATTCTCGGAACGTTAGAACAAGAGCCGCTCGCTTGCTCCAAAGGACTCCCAACCGTTTGCGCCGAGGCCAAAGGCAAGGAGCAGACACGTCGACTCGCGACAGTCGAATCTTCCGTCGTCTATCTCCCGTTGGAGAACCATTTGAACCTGCCAATCATTGGCGATCGAGTCGGTCTGGACAATCGTTCCGGGCTCGCACCGGAGATCGCCACCGACATCGAAGACATCAGGTTCTCGACACTGAAGCACAGCCACCAGTCCGAAATCGCCGCTGCCTGGCCCGCTCACCGTCACTTCCTGCTGGTCGACGAAGGGACCCGCAGGAGAAACTGCAAGGTTATGAGGCGCTAGGGGTTCGGGCTCGCGTTCCGGATCAAATCTGATCGCGACCTGCCTCGTCACGCCGTTCTCCTCGTTCGCCGAAGGGTCCTCGGCGAACACTCGGATCACACACGGCGACGTTGCGAGCGCACAATCATGAATCGCCGGTCCATCGGCGGTCTCGAACTCGAGCGTTCGAGACACCTGGACCTCGACGGTGGTGGGTTCGTCGATGCTGCGCGCCCGCGTGTTGCCAAGCGCGATACAGGACTCCTCATCGATGACCGAGGTGTCGTCGCGTCGGCACTGCTGTATCCACATCCGCCCGGGGAACGCATCGGAAATGGTGACGTTCACCCGCTGACGATGGGCGAGGTTTCGCTTCGGGCGCACCTCGACAACAACATCGGTCTGACCCGGACCCTCCGGGTCGAAGTACAAGCGGGCCTGGTGCTCCTCGACCTGTGCGCCATGGTTGGCATAGGTGACAAACCGCAGCACGCAGGCGTTTCGGCTGGTCGCGCAATCCCAGGTGGTTTCAGCACCCACGGCACCGACGAACCGGCTGACCGCCGCCTCAACCTCAAGGCCGGTGTCAGTCTGAACCACGCTGAGTTCGGGGCCCCGGTCGTCTTCGTCGGCGGCCAACAACTCAGCTAAGAAGACAGCGGCAGCCTCGCCCGCGTCGGATGCACTGACTATCTGGGCCGCATCGTTGCCGTTGAACCAGCCGATGTGGCGACATGAGCCACTGGCCAGTTCGCCATCGATGACACCGCATTGCGAGACGTCCACGAACTGGCCCGGCGCGATGGTGGGGCTACCGATAACGATGTTCTGACCGTGAACCAGATCCCGTCGCGGCTGAATGGTAAAGGTGATTCCTGGCGGTTCAGGCGCGTCCTCATCGAACCGAAGGTTGACGAACTCCGCCTCGAAGGTCTGGAAGTTCATCGATGCCCGCAACACACACCGACCCGCGCGCTCGGCACAATCGACGTCGCCGATCATGCGCTGCACCTGGAAAGTCACCTCGCGGGTGTTCTTGAGGTTGTTCACCTGGCGACCATGAGCCACGGCGATACAGGTTTGCCCGCTGTGGTCGATCTGGTCGACGTCGCTGACGCACTGGAAGGTGGCGACATGGCCGGGCTGGCTTCCACGGACGGTGGCGGTGATTTCCTGGCCCGCTATCAGGTTGCGTCGCGGGCTCGCTTCGAGAACACCAAACGGGTACACCTCGGCCGTGGCGAAGATCACCGAGCGGCTTTGCATGGCCACACCGCCCGAACTCAGACGCAGCTCACAGGACCTGGCCTGCAGTGAGCAATCGAATCCACCCACGAATCTCGACACCCGGACCTCGGTGTCAACGGGCCCATCGGAAAGAACCGGTTCAACATTGTGGCCTCGAGGCACATTCGTTGCTCCCGTACCTGTGCAGAAGGCACCGATGCCGTGATGCCCAGCGGGCTCAGCCTGTTCGGCTGCTACCACGCATTGCTGAATGACCCAATCCACACCGGGGGCATCGACGACACCTGCAATTCGTTGTCCCTGTTCGAGGTTGCGCTGGGTTGCCAAGGTGAAGGTAGGTAGCGCTGTCGGTTCGCCCACGAAGTTGATCAGCAGGCGACGAATCGGGCCGTCGCTTCCGAAGACGCGGAAGTCGCAGGACCGGGGCTCGTGGCAATCGAGCGGTGTCTCCCCACCGACCTCGAGAAACCGAACCGGGCGAGCCTGAATAACCATCGATTCAGCCGAACCACGCGAGTTGCCAATAACGGCGCAGCCCAGCGCCTCGTGGC
>CAZGVQ010000301.1:0-5232 GCA_964529355.1 uncultured Acidimicrobiales bacterium | reverse complement strand
CAACCAAGCCATCGAGTTCAGCGGCGAGGAACCGGGGTTGGGTTCGCTCGCGGCTTATGTGCGCGATCGAAGCGTTCCGCTCGAGGGTTGTACCACCAGCAACGTGCATAACAAGGGCGCGACGCCGATCGCCAAGCACCCCATCGGCGCGTGGCTAAACCTGGGCTTCCGGATCACGGTCAACACCGACAATCGCCTCATGAGCCGATGCACCATGACGTCGGAGTATGCCGAATTGGTCGAGCATCAGGGCTGGACGATGGACGACGTCACCAAGACCACCATCAACGCCGCAAAGAGCGCCTTCCTCCCGTTCGACGAACGCAACAAGCTCATCGAGGAAATCCTCGCCACCACCAACTAACCGGACTCGGGCTATTCGGGGACGAAGGTGTTCTCGGCGTCGCCGCTGAGCACGTGTTTCATGATCTTGCCGGTGGCGTTGCGCGGCATTGGTTCGCTGCGGATCTCGACGTAGGCGGGCACCTTGAAGTAGGCGAGCTTCTCGGCGACGAATTCCTGCAGTGCGTCGGGCGCCACGGTCGCACCGTTGGTAAGAACCACCACCGCCTTGACCTCCTGGCCCAGCTCGCGATGGTCGACGCCGAACACCGCAACCTCAACAACCTCGGGGTGCTCTTCGAGGCGGTTCTCGATCTCGGCCGGGTACACGTTTTCGCCACCACGAATAATGAGATCGCGCTTTCGTGAAGCCATACGGAGCTCGCCGTCGCGAAGCTGCCCGATATCGCCGGTCTTCACCCACCGACCGGGCAGGAACGTCTCGGCATTGGCTTCGTCGTTGTTCCAGTAGCCAAGCATCACCAGCGCCGAGCGCACGACGATATTGCCATCGACCCCTTCGCCAACGTCGTTGCCATCGTCGTCGACGATCTTCACGTCGACACCGGGAAGCGGTGGCCCAACCGACGTTGGGTCGGCGACGAGCATGTAGTTCATTGCGTGGGAGATGAGCGAGCCGGTTTCGGTGCTGCCGTACCCGCTGCCGAAGGTGCCGGCCAGATGCGGCAACCGTTCCTCGGTGGCGCGGATCAGCTCGGGAGTGGTGGCCGAACCGCCGATGGACACCGCGCCGAGCTGCGTAAGGTCGAAATCGGCCAGGTCCGGGTGATCGAGAAGACGGAAGATGTGCGTCGCGGACCCCGACCAACTCGAAATACCTTCGGCCTTCGACAACTCGATGACCTTGCCAGCATCGAAGCGACCCGTGGTCCAGATGGTCCTACCGCCCGCCGCCAACTGTGTCGTGGCAGCCGAGAACATCCCCGACACGTGAAACAAGGGAAACGGCACAAGCGTCGCCCCGCCTTCCATGCCCCGTGGGGTGGGATCGACCATGCGAGTCCGAGCGCCAAGAACAAAGGCGGTCATCACAAAACCAAGAAGGTTGCGGTGGCTGAGCAGCGCTCCTTTGGGACGCCCGGTGGTGCCGCTGGTGAACAGAAGCACGGCCGGATCATCCTCGACCAGCTCGACGCTGGGAAGTTCGGTGGTTGGGTTGTCGAGCAGTTCGTCCCAGGTTTCGCCGATGACGATGGTCGGCACGCCAGGGTCGGTGCCCTCCAGCCGGTCGAGTCGACGTCGGTCGGCGACCAGCAGCTTGGGGTCGGATTTTTCCAGACCAAAGCGGATCTCGTCGGCCGCCCACCAGCCATTCATCGCGACCACCACGGCGCCTAGGCTCACCAGCGCCCAGTAGGTAGTGATCCACTCGGGGTTGTTGGCGCTGAGCACCGCAACCCGGTCGCCCTTGCCGATACCGCGATCGGCGAGCGACGCGGCCACCGCAGCAACCCGCTCGATGTTCTGGGTGTAGGTGCAGCGCTCGCCGGTATCGAAGACGTAGTACTCCTTGTCGCCGTGGCCGGCCGACATCTCGAGCAGGGCACGCAGAGATTGCGCACGGTTCTTGAATACCGACAGCTCTTCGCCCAGAACGTCAGCTTTCTCCATCTCGAACATGCCACCGGGCGAGAGCAGTGCCTCGGTGGCCGCGGCAAAGGACATTCCCCCTGATCCCTGTGGTGTGTCGCTCATGCGGTTGCGGCCCCGTCGACCAGAATCGTCTCGCCGGTGATGTGCCCGGCATCGTCGGATGCCAGGAATGCCACCACGCCAGCGATAACGCTCGGTGGCTGCATGTCGCTGTTCAGCACCGACATCTGCCGCAAGATGAGCTTGAAGTCAGCACCATCGGGGAAGACGATGTCATTGCTCATGCCGGTGTCGATTCCGCCCGGAGCCACCGCATTCACGCGCACGCCGCGCCCGGCGTACTCCAGCGCGAGCGATTTGGTGAGCATCCGTACCGCTCCTTTCGTGGCTGAATACACGACCGAGTATGCCAAGCCGTCAAACGCCGTGGTCGATGCGGTGTTGACGATGCAGCCCTTGGACTCCACGAGGTGCGGAAGCGCGGCTCGACTGAAGAAGAAGGTGCCCCCGATGTTCACATCGATCATCAGCCGAAAGTCCTCGGTGCTGTGCTCATGGGTGTGGGACCAACGCTGCGCCCCGGCGATATTGGCCAGGACATCGAGCCCGCCGAACGCTTCAACATGGGCTGCGACCAGTTCGTCAACCTGCTTGTCGTCACGGACATCGCCAGCGGCAATCTCAACCCGAACACCCTCGGCTCGACAGTCGGCCGCCACGGGTTCGAGAGCCTCGGTACCGAGGTCGGTGAGGAACAAGTCGACGCCCTCACTCGCTAGTCGCCGGGCGGTCGCTCCGCCGATGCCACCAGATGCTCCGGTGATCAGCGCACTCTTTCCCTGTAAGCCTCGCATTGGTCCCTTTCGGTCGGTTCGACGAGGAGATCGTGATCGATCGGATGGGTCATGGTCAAAAGGGAGGCAGGGTTTGCAACCAGGACCTATCGGCAATAGCAACGTTGTGGTGTCCACCCTTTCCGAAGCAGATTCAAGAGATCTCGTAGCCGCTGCGGGCGTGCCGGTCTCCGCCTTTGTCACCGTCACCTCGCCCGATGCACCCATCGATCTCGAGTTTCCGGTGGTGGCCAAACTCTGCGGAGAGGCCATCGCCCACAAAAGCGAGCGGGGCCTGGTGCGCCTGGGCATCTCTTCGACCGATGAGTTGACCGCGGCCATCACCGAGCTCCTCGAAGCGGCCCGCCCCGAAGATGGCGATGTCAGCGTGCTGGTGTCGACCATGATCGAGGGCCGACGCGAACTCATCGCCGGAGTCACCACCGATCCGCAATTCGGCGCAACCGTCATGCTGGGCTTCGGCGGGATTCTTGCCGAAGCGGTAGCCGACGTGACCTTCCGACTCGCTCCCCTCTCGGCGGTCGATGCCGGCGAGATGATCGACGAACTCGCCTCGCAGAAGCTCCTCGGCGAATTCCGAGGCGAACCGGCTGTGGATCGAGACAAGCTCATTGCGTTGCTCGTGGGATTGGGTCAGCTCGCCGCCGATCGTTCCGACATCGCCTCGATCGACCTCAATCCGCTCATCATCGCCGACGGCGACCCGGTCGCGGTCGACGCGCTGGTCGAACTCTCCGAGGCCTCCAATGTCTGAACCAATCGATCTCCGTCCCCTCTTCGAACCGAACGGCGTCATCGTTGCAGGTGCCAGCACCCATCCCGGCAAGTTCGGGTTTGTCTCACTGCACAACATCCTGCGCTGCGGGTTCGAGGGGCAGGTGTTCGCACTGGCACGCGAAGGCGGCGAGATTCTGGGCGTCGAAGTCCTCGATTCGCCAGATGAGATTCCCCACGGCGCGGCCGAGCTGCTCTTCATCTGCACACCCACGTCGGTAAACGAGCAGCTTCTGCGCGATTGCGCGGCCCGGGGCGTCAAAGCCGCATTCTGTGCCGCCGGAGGCTACAGCGAGGCCGGGCCCGAAGGCATCGAAGCCGAACAACGCTTGGTTGCCGTGGCCGACGAGTTGGGAATTGTGCTCGCCGGCCCCAACGGCCAGGGCATCACCTCGCCCCCAGCCAACCTCTGCGCCCAGATCACCGCGCCCTACCCACCAGCCGGCTCCATCGCCATCGCGAGCCAGTCGGGCAACTTCGTCTCGTCGTTCAACAACTACGCGAACAACGCAGGCATCGGCGTCAGCCGCTCGGTGTCGGCCGGTAACGCCGCATCCACCGGCGTCATCGATTACCTCGAATGGTTTGCCGATGACCCCGCCACCGCCGTGAGTCTCATCTACGTCGAGGGCATCGAAGACGGTCGAGCCTTCTACGAACGGGTCAAGCCCCTCGCCCTCAAGAAGCCCATCGTCGTACTCAAAGGCGGGGCGACGACGGGCGGTCAGGCGGCCGCTGCCTCGCACACCGGTGCGCTCGCCAGCAACGACGCGATCTTCTCGGGCATGGCTCGCCAGGCCGGCATCGTTCGGGCCGACACCGTGGAAGAAGCGTTCGAAGCAGCGGCAACGTTTGCCACCCAGCCGCTTCCCAAAGGCCCCAACACCGCAGTACTCACCACCGCTGGCGGCTGGGGTGTGGTCACCGCCGATGCGCTCACCACCGCAGCCAACCTCGAGCTTGCGCCGCTTCCCGACGACCTCATGGCAGCGCTCGACGAGAAGCTCCCGCCACGCTGGAGCAAAGGCAACCCCATCGATCTGGCCGGCGGCGAAACCCGCGACACCATCCCCGAGGTGATGGCGCTGGTGGCCGAGCATCCGTCCATCGACGCAGTCGTGTACCTGGGCGTCGGAATTCAGTCGAACCAGGCAAGCCTCATGAAGAGCGGCGAGTTCTACCCCGACCACGGACTCGAGCGAATCGTCGGCTTCCACGAACGCCAGGACGCCCGGTACGCCGAGGCGGCCGCCGAACTCAGCGCGAGCACCGGCAAGCCCATCCTTACCGCCACGGAGTTGGCGGTGGCCCAGCCAACCAACCCCGGCGTCACTTCCACCCGCGACAACGGCCGACTCTGCTACCCCACCTCCAACCGGGCCGTCACCGCCCTCGATCATCTGGCCTGGTACGCGTCGTACCTCGAGCGCCACGCGTAGGACTCCTCCCATGACCACCTACGTCATTGACCACCCGATCGCCATCGAGCGACTCACCAAGCTGCGCAACAAGCTCACCGACCGCCCCGATTTTCGGCGGGCGCTGCGCGAGCTGTCGGGCTTTCTCGCCTACGGAGCACTTCGTTCGATCGAGGTGTCGACCGTCGACATCGACACACCGGTCTCGCCAACCACCGGGCTGCGGCTCA
>CAZGVQ010000300.1:0-5240 GCA_964529355.1 uncultured Acidimicrobiales bacterium | reverse complement strand
CAGAGCGAAGGAGCGCAGCGACGAGAGCGACCAAAGTTAGGGATAGGGCCAGCCGTTGGGTTGGCATTCTCCTGTGCCTTTGGTTTGTTGCATCATGACCGGCGCGAGTTGGCCGGATCCGGGGCAGCTCACATGGGGTCGTGCCAGGTAGTGCCCTACCTCGTGGTTGATGAGGTAGGTGCGGTACTCGGTGAGGTCGGCGGTCCATGAGTCGGTGGCCGTGAGCCAGCGGTTGAGGTTGAGGGCAACCCATCCGTTGCGGCCACAGGAGAAGAAGCCATTGGTCTGGAGCGGCACGCACAGTTGATCGACCGTGTCGGCGGTCGCCACCACCAGGGTGAACAGCCCGCCGGTTTCGATGCGCCGGAATCCGACGTCGCCTTCGGCGATCCAACTGCGGGGGTCGCCGAGTACTTCGTCGACCATGGCCGCCAGTTCGTCGGCATCGATACCGCTGCCCTGCTCGACGGCTACCGAGAACTCGATGATGTTTCCGGCCCCGACCGTGGTGCCGGTGGTGGCGCGGGCGGGAAGGAACGCGCCGGTTCCTGACTGGGGAATGTCGGCAAGGTCAACCGGGGTGTCGGGGTCGGTCGCTGGCTCCTCGGGTGGGGCGGTGGTGGTGGTAGTCGTTGTTGTGGCTGGCACGGTCGACGTCGTGGCAGCGACCGGGGCGACGGTGGTGGGAGGTGCGGTGCCGGAGGGCAGGCTCGCGTCGAGGACGGAGTTGTCGAGCCGTTGGGTGTCAGACAACACAAAACCAGCAATGGCAACCGCCGCCACCACAAGAAAGGCAAAGAGCGATCGGATGAGCACCGTCATAAGGTTGGCATGAACTCCACTGGCTGGGCGGGACACCTGCGGCACGGCTGGCGAGCAGCGGGCGGGAAAAGGCAGAGAGCCGGACCCGAAGGCCCGGCTCTCTTTTTTCGATAGGTCCGGTTGCTACCGGTTGGTTCGCGGTCTAGGACTCGGTGCCGACGAACTCGATGCGGCGGTTCTGACGCTTGCCTTCATCGGTGGCGTTGTCGGCGACGGGATCGGTTTCGCCTCGACCGACTGCGGTGAGTCGGCTCTGGTCGATGCCGTTGGCGGTGAAGTAGTCGTTCACTGCCGAGGCCCGGGCCTGGCTCAGTTCGAGGTTGAGCTGTTCGGAGCCGTCGCTGTCGGTGTGGCCTTCGATGGTGACGTTGAGGTCGGGATCCCGGTTGAGGATGTCGATGGCCTGGTCGAGTACGTCGATGGCATCGGGGGTGAGCTCGGCGCTGGATGGTGCGAACAAGACGTCGCCGTTGGTGGCGAAGAGTTCGTTGAGCTCAGCCAGCAGCGACTCGTCGGTTGCGACCACGGTGAGACCGTCGTTGACGGTCATACCGACGCCACTGGCGACTGCCTCTGCGTTGGTGACGATGGTGCTGCGGGTTGCCGGGTCGGGAACCTCACCGGTCAGGTTGAGCACGCCGCCCTCAAGCGTTGTGTTCTCGTTGATGGTGAGTTCATCGATAACGGTGATGTTGGCCGGAGCGTACTGCTGGCTGAAGCCGTCGATCACTGCGCCACGGGTGGCCTCGTCGGGTACTTCACCAGCGATGGTGATTTCACCGTCGGCGTAGGTGCCGTTGAAGGTCACGGCCTCAAGTGGAGGCGGAGCTTCGGTGGTGGTTGTGGTGGCCGGAGGCTCGGTGGTGGTTGTGGTGGCGGGAGGCTCGGTGGTAGTGGTGGGAGCTGGGGCTTCCGTGGTGGCGACCGGTGCCAGAACCTCGAGGTTGTTGGTGACTCGGCTGACGCCATCGACGTCGGCGGCGGTCTCGCCTGCCTGGTCTTTCAGTGCCTGGGAGGCGACGACACCGGTGAGGGTGATGACACCGCCACGTTCTGCGACCTCGACCTCGTCGAGGATTTCATCGTCGGCGTCGCCGATAACGAATTCGTCATCCTCAAGCGCGTCTTCGGTGCGTTCGAGCAGGTTGTCGTCGTCGTCAGATGAGATGATTCCGGCGTCACGAGCGGCGTCGGCTACGGCGCCGCACTGGCTCAATAGCAGCGAGCCGAGGAGGAACAGCAGAAGGATGCCGAGTCCCAAGGCGAGGTTCTGGTCATCCGAGGACCACGACCAAGCGCGAAACGGCTTGCGTTCGTCGTCGTCATCGTGTGTAACTGCATCATTTTCAGTCATTACTTCGCCCTAATCGAAAAGTTGGCTTCGGTGGGTAGACGTCCCCACGACAAAAAAGTCGCGAATCCCTCAGGACACTGGAAAGAAGAGGCTTTGGCGAACCTCGTGTTGAGACCTTAGCCAGCGGTATGGTCAGAACTGGTGAACGTTCAAGATCTTCTACCCGAATTGGGAACAGCGCCTGCTTGTGCGCCATTTACGCAGGGTCTCGGCGTCGATCCGGTCGGGTCGGCTTTTCGAGCCGACCTGGTGATTCTCATCGAGACGCCATTGCCTTGGCCCAAGCCGGTATCGGATCATCCGTCGCTGGCGGGCGTGTTCGGGCTTATGCGTTCGGCCCAGGTACCGACCCGGATCCTGGCGTGCGAGCCATACCGCGCAGCTGTGGGCTCCGAAGCCGACCCGTTGGTCGGGCTGGTCATCTTTCGCGGGAACGGTGCCACCTATGTGCGGTCCGATCTGGTTCTGCCCCCCGACGAGGTATTCGCAGCGGTGAAGGCCGAGTGCGAATCGGCGGTTCTGGTGGCCGACGCCGTGGATTCCGATCGCCGCTCGATCCTGGTGTGCACGCAGGGATCCCACGACATCTGTTGTGGCGAGATGGGGACCGCGTTGGCCGACGTGATCGTCGACGATGAAGCTGGCGGCCTCGACGTCGATGTGTTTCGGGTGAGTCACACCGGCGGACACCGCTTCGCACCCACTGCGCTTTCGATGCCCGATGGACGGATGTGGGCGTATCTGACCTTCGATGACGTGCGCAGCATTATGGATCGCACCGGATCGCCGGCGAACGTGCAGCAGAAGTGCCGTGGGTGGATCGGGGCCAAGGGTGGTGCCGGGCAAGCGGCCGAGCGAGCGGTTTTCGCGACCGCCGACTGGGAGTGGGACACCAAGCTGCGCTCGGTCGAGATCGTCGAGACATCCGAAAAGGCCGTGGGCGAAGACTCCACCTCGTGGAAGACCACGGTGATCGCCGGGCAGGAGTCGTGGGATATCGACGTGGCGGTTGGCCGTCAGGTGCCGAGCATCGCGTGTTCCCAACCTGGCGGACGTCCGGCGAAGCCGGGCCGCGAATACATCGTGATTTCCGAGCCTCAGGACGAGTAAAGCCCGGCGTTCTCCCGGCGCAGCGCGACCTTCTGCACCTTGCTCATCGCGTTGCGGGGAAGCTCGTCCACAAACAGGTACTGCTTTGGTTGTTTGAATCGCGCCAGCCGTTCGGCGATTGCTGCCTCGATGGACGCCGCCGATGCGCTGTCGTTGGCCGTGAGCACCACGAATGCGGTGACCGCTTCGCCCAGGTCGTCGTGGGGAAGACCCACAACGGCTGACTCAAACACTCCGTCGACCTCATTGATGCACAGCTCGACCTCGCGTGGGTACACGTTGAAGCCGCCCGAGATGATCATGTCGCCGGCGCGGCCATCGAGGGTGAGGCGACCTTCGGCGTCGAGTCGACCGATGTCGCCGGTAATGAAATAGCCATCGTCGGTAAATTCCGACGCGGTCTTCTCGGGCAGCTGCCAGTAGCCGGCAAAGAGGGTATTGCCCTTGATCTGCACCATGCCGGGCTCGTCGTGGGGCATTGGTTGGTCGTGATCGTCGACGACGCGCATGGTGAGGCCGGGCATGGCGAAGCCGACGGTGCCGGCTGGTCGGTCGCCGTCGATTGGACTCGAGGTGATGATTCCGGCCTCGGTCATCCCGTAGCGGTTCAACACCACGTGGCCCGACTTGCGGGCAAAGTCCTCATGCTTGTCGGCGGCCAGGGGTGCGGAGCCCGACGTGAAGAGTCGCATCGTTGCGCACTGCTGCGGCGTGAACTTTTCGGACTGAAGCAACCGGTTGTAGATGGTGGGCACGGCCATCATGACGGTTGCATCGGGGAGGGCGTCGAGGGTCTGGTCGAGATCGAACCGGGGATGGAACAGCACCGACGAACCGCCGAGCATGGCCGGGTGGAGCGCAACGAAGAGGCCGTGCACATGAAAGATGGGCAGCACGTGAAGCAGGACATCGTCACGCTGCCAGCCCCAGACCTGATGGAGCCCGGTGGCGGTTGCCGCGAGTCCGTCGTGGGTGAGCATGGCGCCCTTCGAGCGGCCGGTGGTGCCCGAGGTATAGAGCATGCAGGCAATGTCGGTTCCGGCGACGTCGGCGATATCGGGGTCGGGCTGGGCCTCGTCGGCCGCCTCGGAGAGTGAGCCATCGCCGGTTGTTCCGAGCGTGACGAGCCTCGCGTTGGCGTCATCGGCGAAGGGCTGAAGTGTGCCTTTTTGATCGGGGCGGCATACGAAGATCCGGGGCTTTGCGTCGTCGAGAAAGAATGCGACCTCTTCGGAGGTGTAGGCCGTATTGAGCGTGACGAACACCACCCCGAGGCGAAGGCATGCCAGGTACAGGGCGACGCCATCGACCGACTTGGCGATCTGCACGACCACGTGGTCGCCCCGCTCGGCGCCGAGCGCCGCGAGCGCTCCGGCCAACTGCATGGCACGAGCTTCGACGTCGCCGTAGGTGAAGGTGGTGGCTGAAGAGCTGTCTGGAGATCTGTTTGAAGATCTGCCTGAAGAGAGCATCGGGCAGATCAGGAAAGGGTGGTCGAGTCGATCGGCGAACCCGGTGCGAAAAAGGGCATAGAGGTTGCCGCTGATCGGCTCGGTAGGATTCGGTGTCACGGCTTGATCTTACGTTCTCCCAGAGGGGTGGTCCCGCGCCACCCTCCGTGAGATTGCCCGTTACGGTTATCGGTTGTTGTGATGAAATTCTCCTGGCGGTTCGTTGGCAGGTTTGCTGTCGTCCTGGTCACGGTCGCGTTGGTGGCCGTGTCGTGCGGCCGCGCGCTGAGCGACGAAGAAGCCCTTCAGATCAGCGATCCTCCGCGCACCACCGAAGCTGGTTCGCAGGCCGAGTTCGGTTTCACGGGCGATGCCGACCGCTTTGCGCCCAGTACGAGTCCCGACAAACTCCAGCCCGGGCCCATCACGGCTTCGGGCGAGGGTGCTGAGAGCGACGAAGCCATCAAAGTCGAAGGTGACGAGTCCGAAGAGCTGGCCGATGC
>CAZGVQ010000299.1:0-5249 GCA_964529355.1 uncultured Acidimicrobiales bacterium | reverse complement strand
CTCCTCGAGATCTCCCGTTTCGATGCGGGAAGCGCGGCGCTTCAGGTGGAGCCGGTGATGATCGCCGAGTTTGTGCGCCAGACGGTGAAGTTCAGCGAACAGGACATCGAAGTCGACATTCCGCCGCAGGCCGAGGAACTGGTGATCGACGCCGACAAGCGCCGACTGGCCCAGGTGATGTCCAACCTCATCGAGAACGCGGGCAAATACGGCGGAGGCGCAACCTCGATCAGCATCACCCAGATCGGACGCCGAGTCCGGATTGCCGTCGCCGATCGTGGCCCCGGCGTGCCGGTGGCCGAACGTAGCGTGATCTTTGACCGATTCTCGCGCGGTGGTGCTGGTGGACGTCGGGGCGCCGACACCGGTGTTGGACTTGGGTTATCGCTAGTCGACGAGCATGTGCGTCTGCACGACGGGCAGGTCTGGGTGAGTGACCGGCCCGATGGCCAATCCGGCGCCTGGTTCGTGGTCGAGTTGCCGATCTCGCTCAGCCACCTGGAAGCCGAAGCGGTGGGTGTCTGATGCAGGCTTCGATTACCCGAATGGCCGGTGGTCCGATCCGCCGAATACTGGCGATGCTGTTGTTCCCGGTGCTGGTGTTGACCGCCTGTGGAATTCCCGAAGACGCCGCCGTGCGGCCCATCGACAACGAGGCCCTCCCCGAGCCATTGCAACCCTTTGAGCCGACTCCTACCACCACCGAGGCACCGAATCCCGGCTTTCCGGTGACGATCTACTTCTTTCGTCAGCCGGTCGACGAGGAGGGCGGCGACCCCGAACTCGTGCCGGTCACCCGTCTCGTGCCCCAACCCAGTGTGGAGAGTGCGCTGGAGGCTCTACTCACCGCCGACCCCACGGCCGAAGAAGAGGATCTCGGCCTCAGTACCTTCTTCGGCGCAGCATTGCCCGAAGGCGATCCGATCGAGCTCATCAGCGCCCGAACCCGTGACGATCGGGTCATTATGGATCTCTCCCGGGTCCCGGCCATTCAGGGCGTGAGTTCGCCGCTGCCGTGGGCCCAGTTGGTTTTCACCGCAACCCAACAATTCCGCGAAGGCGTTGGGTTCAGCCGGGTCCGGTTCCTCACCCAGGGCGAGCCGGTTCCGGTGCAGATTCAGGCCAGTGAGAGCCCGGCCGGAAACCTGGTGTTTCGCGAGGACTACTCGCGCTTTGACCCGAACCTCGTCGAGAACGAGAACTAGCGCCGAGACCGGCGAGACCGCGGGCGCCGGCCGCGAGATGAGCGGTTCGGAAGCTGCTCTGATCGGGCTTTGGACGGTGCAGGCGACGGCCACTGCGACCAGTCGACCGAGATGGGTCGGCCGAGATCCCGTCCGGAGATGCGAAACCGGTCGGGAATATCGAGCTCGAGCCCGCCGTAGCTGAGCGGCGCCCGCGCCGCCGGAACGCGACGACTCCCCGATTGGAGGATCCGTGGCTCGGGAACAACGCCGTCTTCGAGCTTCCGGTCGCAGTCGCGGCACAACAACACGTCGATCACCACCGAACCGGCATCGACCGACGCCGGGACAGTCCCGGGGCGGTGATCGGGATCGAAGAAGCAGGTGCCCTCGCGCGAGCGAACCCGTTGACGGGACGAGTCGACCCGCTCATCCCCGATGACCATCGAGTCGGAGCGCGGCTCGCGTGGTGGGGGCCGGCCGTCGATACGGGCTTCAATCCACTCGAGCCGCCATCGAAGCATGTCGATGCGGTCGTTGAGGGCCGCCATGTCGGGCCCGTTGTCGATACCCGACAGTCGGTCCTCGAGTTCATTGAACTCCACGCTTGCCTCGTCATAGCGATGCTCGAGGTCATCAGAGCCGCTGATGGTCACCGGGTCGTTGAGGTCAAACACCATCTGCGCAACCCCACGAATCTGTTCGGCGAGTTCGCCTCGGGCCTGCTCAAGGTTGTTCCTGGCCGCCCGTTGCACCGTGATGTTCCACACCACGAAGCCCACGATGACCACGACGAGTGCTGCAACCGCCAATGCGATCAGCAGCGCGGTGCTCATGCGAAGAACTGTTTGGCGACGTCGTACAGCTCCTCGGACACGTACTTGAGCTCTGCGACGCACTCGGTGAGGGGCCGCGGCTGGATCGATGTCGCGTTGAGCGCCACCATCTGGCCAAAGTTGCCGTCATGGACGGCCTCGATGGCCGCGATCCCGAATCGAGTACTGAGCACCCGGTCGAACGGCGTGGGCGTGCCGCCACGCTGCACGTGACCGAGCGTGGTGACGCGGGTCTCGAGACCGGTGCGGGACTCCAGCTCTCGGGCGAGGATGTTGCCGATTCCGCCCAAACGGATGTGGCCGTACTCGTCGATCTCTTCCTTGGGGAGTTCAAAGGTGCCCTCTTTGGGCTTGGCGCCTTCGGCTACCACCACGACGGAGGCATATTTGCCATTTTCGTGCCGTCGAACGAGCGAGGCGGAAACGGCCTCGATATCGAAGGGGTGCTCGGGGATGAGGGTGATCGTGGCGCCGCCAGCGATACCGGCCCACGTGGCGATGTGGCCGACGTGTCGCCCCATGACCTCACAGATCATCACGCGGTCGTGCGACTCTGCGGTGGTGTGAAGTCGGTCGATGGCATCGGTGGCGATCGCGACTGCGGTGTCGAACCCAAACGTGCGCTCGGTGCCGCCGATGTCATTGTCGATGGTCTTTGGAACGCCAACGATGGGCACGCCGAGGTTGGACACGGCCAGCGCTGCGGAGAGTGTTCCCTCTCCCCCGATGACGATGAGCGCATCGAGTTTGTTGGCCTCGATGGTTGCGTGCACCCGCTCCATGCCGTCTTCGTACATGAACGGCTGGATTCGAGAGGTGCCCAGCACCGTCCCGCCGCGTGGGAGCAGACCACGACAGGACTCGATGGTGACGTCCATAAACTCGTTGTCGAGCACGCCGCGCCATCCGTCGACGAAGCCAAAGACTCGGTCGCCGTAGACTCTCTCGGCTTTGCGGACCACGCCGCGGATTACCGCGTTGAGTCCCGGGCAATCGCCACCGCCGGTAAGTACACCCACATTCATTGGATGAAAGATCCTTTTTCGTTTCGAATGCCTTATCTTAGTGGCCTGGTCACCTTTCGGAATGGTTGGCCGAACCGGTGCAAACGGCACTTTGCGCGGAGGATACGGTAGGTATCTCGCGGTTCTGGAGGTCTCCCGCTGTGGCAATAATCGTTTCCATCGACGCTGGCACGACCGGAGTCCGCTCGTTCGCCGTCGACGAGTCCGGAGCCCCGGTCGGGTGGGCGTATCGCGAGTTTCCGCAGTACTTCCCGCGCCCAGGCTGGGTCGAGCATGACGCCACCGAAATCTGGGACGCCATCGTGGCCACCCTGGCCGAATTGGTCGCGAAACTCGACCAGCCAATAGCGGCTATCGGCGTGACCGACCAGCGCGAAACCGTTGTGGTGTGGGACAAGGACACCGGCCAGCCGTTGCATCGGGCCATCGTCTGGCAGGACCGGCGCACCGCCCAGCGTTGTGACCAGCTGGCCGCCGAGGGCCATCTCGATCTCGTGCGATCCACCTCCGGACTGGTGCTCGACCCGTATTTCTCCTCGTCAAAGCTCGAGTGGTTGTTTACCGAGGCCGGCATCCCGGCCAACGCGAGCACCGCGTTCGGTACGGTCGACTCGTGGGTGCTTTGGAATCTCACCGGTGGCGCCGAGCATGCAACCGAGCCGTCCAACGCCAGCCGCACGATGCTGTTCGATATCGGCGAGATGAGGTGGTCCGACGAACTCACCGATCTTTTCGGCGTGCCGCAATCGTGTCTGCCTGAGGTTCGCCCGTCGAGCGGCCGATTCGGGGTAACCGCCGAAGGGTTGCCGATTCCCGCCGGTATTCCGGTGAGCGGGATGGCCGGCGACCAACAGGCCGCGCTGTTTGGGCAGGCCTGCTTCGAGCCGGGCATGGCCAAGAACACCTATGGCACTGGCTCGTTCGTGCTGATGAACGTAGGCGAGACGTGTCCGGCCCCGGTCGATGGGCTACTCACCACGGTGGGCTGGCAACTTGGCGATGGGGCGGTCACCTATGCGCTCGAGGGCGCCGTGTTCGTAACCGGCGCCGCCATCCAGTGGCTGCGTGATGGACTGGGCATCATCGACGACGCTTCGGAGATCGGTCCCCTTGCGGCGAGCTGTGAAACCACCGGCGGCGTGTACGTGGTGCCAGCGTTCGCCGGACTCGGAAGTCCGTGGTGGGATCCGTACGCCCGCGGCACCATCGTCGGACTCACCCGCGGCACCGGCCGGGCCGAAATCGCCCGGGCCGTGGTCGAGGCCATGGCGTATCAGTCACGTGACGTCGTCGACGCCATGACGGCGGCGTCGGGGCATGAGGTCCGTGACCTTCGAGTCGACGGCGGCGCATCGGTGATGGACCTGCTTCTGCAGTTCCAGGCCAACCAGTTGGGCGTGCGCGTATTGCGGGCCAAAGTTCAGGAGACCACCGCACTCGGCACCGCCTACATGGCCGGCCTGGCCGAAGGGATCTGGTCGAGCACCGACGAACTCGCCTCCTACTGGGCCTCCGACGGAGAGTTCGACCCCCAGGGCGGCGATGACTCGTCGAGCGGGTCAGCCGTGGACAGTGAAGCCGCCTACAGCAATTGGCGGCGGGCGGTCGAGCGGTCGCTTGCCTGGGAGACCAGCGAGTAGTTCGAGAATCGCATGGGTATCAGTGGTTGGCGTCGGTAAAACGAAGCACGCGTGCCTGGTCACCCAGGCTCGTCGCCCAATCGACGATCAGGCGCTCCGGGTTGAACCAGATCACCTGCACACCATCGGCGATGTCCATGAAGTCGACCAGCACCGAAGTCTGCGCTGCGATGTCGAGCACCGAGAGCGGCTGATCGAGCACCGCAGGAAGCGCAGGATCCGTGGCGTTTCGGAGGTTTGTGAAGTGATCGAGCACGGTTTGGGAAGCCGTTGGAGCGTCGACGGGAACCCATGCACTCGGTTCTTCGGCGGTGGCGAGCTCCTCGGACTTGGTTGCCTCGAGCGTCTCGAGCCGATCGAGCTGTCGCTCGAGGATTGCGATCTGTTCGTCGGCGTGTGAGAGGTCGAGCTGCGCCTGGACGTTTCGGTCGAACGATGCCTCGGACGCAACGAGAATGCTCACCATGAGGTCGATGCGCGGATCCGGCTCTGCCGCAGCGACCCCTTCCTCGTCCTGGGCGATGGTCTGATCGAGACGGGCAACCTCGGCGGCGCATGCGCCGC
>CAZGVQ010000298.1:0-5273 GCA_964529355.1 uncultured Acidimicrobiales bacterium | reverse complement strand
GCCAGGTCCAGACATGCTCGTGCGGACTCCTGGGAAGTCAGTGGCTCGATGATCAGCCAGCCGTCGTTGCCGGCGATGACCGTGATGTTCGAGATGTCGTAGCCGCGCGCCTGCCAGATCCCGTCGGCAACCTCGAACAGGCCATGCGTGGTGTTGAGCCGCGCCTGGCGCCACAGGCTTGCGTTGGCCGTCGGCGGGGCGTTCTCGGTATCGCGGATGAAGTCGTGTCGCGAAGTGTCCCATGCGAGATGTCCGGCCAGACTCGGGATCTGACCCGTCGGGTGGGTCGCGACCAATCCTCGCGTGGCCCGTTCGAAGTCTCCGGCGTCGTCAAAGGACACCGCCACTGCTTCGTTGAGCGCCCGGGTGTGAGCCGACGCGGGCTTTGGGCCTTCTGGGTCGCTCATCAGTTCAACCTGTTCGTGATTGGCTGCCCGAGCAGCTGGCGAGCATGGTCGCCATAGCGGGACTCCCGCTCGAAGATCACGTGGTTCGATGCCGTGTTGATGTCGCGGGCGAACCGTTGGATGGGGTTGTCGAGCATCGCGCCACTGGCCCCGATGAGCGAGGCGATCAAAGCGGTTGCGTCACGACACATGAACACCGCGTGCGATATACGGCTGGCCCAGGCACTCCGCTCCTCGAGAGTGGCTTCGCCCCGCTTTGCCATGAGGTCGGCCAGCACATCGCGCATGAGCAATTCGGCTGCGTCAATGTTGAGCGACGCCTCGGCGATGAGGCCGAAGTTGCCTTCGCCTTTCACGGTGCCGGACGCTTCGATCTTGGCCTTCACCTGCTCGCTGAAGGCGGCACGAGCCGCCTTGGCGGCGCCGAGGCAGGGCACACCCGCGGCAAAGGCAAGGATCGGGATCAGCGGGGTCGAGTAGAGCGGCGATCCGTATCGTTCAGCAATGCCGAGGCTTCCGTCGATCATGCCCATGAAGTTCTGCGCTCGATCAGCGGGCACGAACACATTGTCGATCGCGAAGTCCATCGACCCGGTGCTGCACATGCCGGCGATGTGCCAGTTGTCGATCGGTTCGACATCTTCGCGCGGGATAAGAAACATCAACGGCAGGCCTTCATCGGTGGTCAGGCAGCCGGCGATGGCCCACGTCGCGTGCACGATGCCGGTGCCCCACGACCAACGTCCGTTCACCGTGTAGCCGCCATCGACGGGTGTTGCGGTGCCGGCCGTGATGTTCAGAGCAGCGGGCGCAAGCACGTAGTTGGCATCGCCGTAGATCTCGTCCTGCACGTCCTCGGGGTACTCGGCCAGCCAGAACGCGTGCTCGATATAGAAGCCGATAAGCCAACCCATTGGCGGGTCGGCCTCAGACAGGATCAGCGAAACCTCGAAGAAGGTGTCGATGTCGTGCTCGTACCCGCCGTAGCGCTTCGGCACCATCATCGAGAGCAAACCACTCGCCCGGGCGGCGTCGACCACCTCGTCGAGCGGGCGACGGGCGATCTCGCCTTCTCGAGCCTTCTCGCGTAGCAGCGGAGCAAGGTCGTGGGCAGCCTGGATGCACTCTTCGGGTGTCATAGATACTCGCTCGCTTCTTTCATCGTTCGGGGCACCTACTCACTCAATGATGTCAACATCGGCCAGCGGGTTGTGCACCAGGCCGGGTGCGTACCTTTCGATGTCCCCGTCGTGGTCGCTGGCCAGGAGCTGGGCCATCGAACGTCGACCGCCGGTAAGGCGGAACATCTCCCAAAGCTCGCCTCGGACCTCGAGCTCTACGTCGCCGCTTCCGTATTCGAACGTGTGGTCGCCCCCGATGACCCGAATGGCCTGGAGACCATGCTCCTCAAGGTCAGCTTCTACCAACGAGGTCTGGGCTGACATCGCCAGTTCGACTCCCGAGGATGATCGGTCGGATTGAGTTCCGAGCGCTCCGGCAAAATCGTGCTCGTGGCTCAGCAGGTCGAGGACGAGCAACCCGAGTTTGGGAACGGCCTGCACCATTGCTTCGAACGCCGGACCATTGACCGCGTACTGCTCGAGTTGGTCGGCGACGCTCACGTCGGCTCGGTCAGCCACAATCTGGTCGACCCACGCCTGGGTATCGCCTCCCGGGCCTCGTCCGGCCGCCAGCTCTTCGGACAGCCCGTTGATGTGACTCAGCATGTCGCGGACGCTCCAGTCGGGACACGCCGGAACCGTCATGTGTTCCTGCTCAGCGGAAATGCCGTCGAGGAGGGCGGTGGTGCGCAGGCGTGACGCGTTGTATTCCTCGGCCCATCGTTCACCGCTCGGGTTCGTCAGGTCTTTGCTCTCCATATGCCCTCAACTTCCCCGACCGTGCGTGATTTCCGCGGCGCCGTCGTGAACATGTCGACCATAGTTGGTGCGGTTCGCCGTCTTCTCGTGCTGCTGGGATACAAGACCGCTGGTCTCGGACTCGTGCATGGAAGATCCCCCGGCTGAAACTGAAGGCCCTACCGCAGCAGGTTTGCCGCCTCGGTTGTAGCGCGTGCCAAAAGATTGGTGTCGACGCAGGTCACCACGAAGCTGGCGCCCGCGTCGCGATACTCCCGGGCCAGTTCGGGGTTGACGCTGAGGGTGCCCACTGGCTTGCCGGTGGCAGCCGCACGGCCAATGGCCTCGGCCACCTTGCCACGCGCTTCGGGTTCGGTGGCCTGACCCAGAAAGCCGAGGGCGGCGCCCAGGTCGGAAGGACCCACAAACAGCGCATCGACCCCTTCGACTGCGGCGATGGCTTCGGTGTTTGCCACACCGTCCATCGTCTCGATCTGGGCCACCAGGCAGACCTCGTCGTTTATCTGCTCCCAATAGTCTTCCATGCGGCCCCAGCGGGAGGCCCGGGCGGTGGCCACACCTCTGACCCCGGCGGGCGGATACCGGGTTGCCTTCACGAGCATCTCGGCCTGCTCGGCGCTTTCGACCATCGGGACCACCAGGGTCTGGAAGCCAATGTCGAGATACTGCTTGATGAGCGCTGTCTCGCCGATGACCGGCCGAGCCGCGACCGACACCGAATACCCGTTGGTCGCCTGGAGTTGCGTGAGTGAGCTGCGCAGATGATTGGGCGAATGCTCGCCATCGATCACCATGAAATCGAACCCGGCACCCGCCATGATCTCGGCGGCGACAGAGTCGGCCAGACTGCACCAGCCTCCGTACTGCACGCCAGGTTCGGCGAGCTGACGCTTGAACTGGTTTCGGAGCATTTCCATGAAGGACTTTCTTCCTGTCGGTTGATTGCGGTGTCCGATTATCGCTAAGCACTGACGAGACGGATTCATAAGGGGCAGCGATGTATCCAGGAAACTACGCCAACGAACATCCCGACCGTGCGGCTTTCATCATGGCCTCCACGGGAGAGGAGGTCAGCTACCGCGAATTCGAAGCCAGATCGAATCAGCTGGCGCACCTGTTGCGGGCCAATGGTCTTGAGCACGGCGACCACTACTCGATCTTCATGGAAAACAACGACCGGTACCTTGAAGCCTGCGCGGCGGGGGAGCGGACCGGGCTGTTCTATACGTGTATCAACTCGTACCTGAAAGCCGACGAGCTTGGCTACATACTCAACCACAGCGAATCCCAGATTCTCATCACCTCCTCGGCAAAGCAGGACGTGGTGGCCGAAGCGTTGAAGCAGGCACCCAACATCAAGCTGGTTCTGGTGGTCGGCGGCGAGGTCACGCTCAGCGCCCCGGATGGGTCGTTCGAAGCCAGCGACTATCTGGCTGCCGTTGGTGACATGCCGACGACCCCGGTCGAGGACGAAGCGCTTGGCACACCCATGTTGTACTCGTCGGGCACCACCGGCCGACCCAAGGGCATCGTCCGCGATCTTCCGGTGCAGCCTCCGGCCGAATCGTTGGCACTGTTCACCTTCCTCAACGGGCTGTGGCAGTACCGCGAGGACATGATCTACCTGTCGCCGGCGCCGCTGTATCACTCGGCTCCTCAGGCGGCGGTGAACCTGACTATTCGCAACGGCGGCACCGTCATCATCATGGAGCGGTTCGACCCGGTGGAGTACCTGCGCCTGATCGAGCAGTACCAGGTGAGCCACAGCCAGCTCGTTCCGACGATGTTCAGTCGCATGCTCAAAATGCCGGCGGAGGATCGCGAACGTTTCGACCTGTCGTCGCTCGAGATCGCGATTCACGCCGCGGCCCCGTGCCCCGTGCAGGTGAAGGAACAGATGATCGACTGGTGGGGACCCATCATTCACGAGTACTACGGCGCAACCGAAGGACTCGGTTTTACCGCCTGTAACTCCGAGGAGTGGCTGGCCCATCGCGGCACCGTCGGCAAGGTGATGCTCGGCGATCTCCACATCCTCGACGACGACATGAACCCGTTGCCGCTGGGCGAGCCGGGCACCATCTGGTTCAAGACCGCGACGCCCTTCTCCTACTTCAACGATGCGGAGAAGACCGCTGAGTCGCTGTCGCCCGACGGTGAGATGACCAGTGTTGGCGACGTTGGCTACCTCGATGCCGATGACTTCCTCTACCTCACCGACCGCAAGACCTTCATGATCATTTCGGGCGGGGTGAACATTTACCCCCAGGAGACCGAGGACGTGCTCATCACCCACCCCAAGGTGGCCGACGCGGCGGTGTTCGGTGTTCCCAACATCGATCTCGGTGAAGAGGTCAAGGCTATCGTGCAACCAATGCCCGGGGTCGACAGCGACGATGCGCTCACCGCCGAGCTGCTGGCGTTCTGCGAGGAGAACCTGTCGCGGCAGAAGGTGCCTCGATCCATCGACTACGAGGCCGAGCTGCCCCGGCTCCCCACGGGCAAGCTGTACAAACGCCAACTGCGCGAGCGCTACTGGGGCGACGGCCAGAGCCGAATCGTCTGATATTTGCGACCCTTCTGGAACTTTAGGAAGAGAAGTAGTCACATCATCTTGCTATAGTGACTACATGGAAGTTGGCGTGCGCGAGCTGAAGGCAAAGTTGTCCGAACATCTCCACAAGGTGTCGACAACTGGTCAGCGAATCGTGGTTACCGACCGAGGCCGCCCTGTGGCGCAACTCGTTCCGCTCGACGGACAGAGCTCGCTCGAACTGGGCATCGAGGAAGGCTGGATCGAGCCCGCGCGGTCCACCAAGTTGTCTGCCCGGCGTTCGTTCAAAGCCAGTCGTACGGTGGCGGAGGTTCTCGAGGAGGATCGAGGTTGACGTTGTACGTCGACACCAGCGCAGTCATCAAGCGCTACGTCGATGAACGTGATTCCGGCATCGTCGACGACTTGTTGGCGAGCGATCCGGTGTTGGTG
>CAZGVQ010000297.1:0-5305 GCA_964529355.1 uncultured Acidimicrobiales bacterium | reverse complement strand
TCTGGAAATAAGACATGGACGGCTGTGGGACATGCCGAAGGCGTGGAGCCGAAGGCGAAACAAAGCAAGACTGTCATACCCCTTTGGCATGCTCTCTTTATGCGTTTGACGCCCGGTTCGGGAAAACCCTGTTTGATCGGTAGGATTGTTCAGTCATATTCGTTTGCTCAGCCTCTTCTGGTGCAGGCAAGCGGAGGACCCTGCTCCACATCGTGTGGGGCTCCGTCATTCGGAACCAAAGGGAGAAAAGCATGCCCAACCGGGCGTATGAACTGATGACCATTTTCGAGAGCGAGGTCGAACCACCCGCGATCGAAGCCATTCTCAAGAGGGTCGACGAGTTGGTGGTTGCCGGTAGCGGCAGCGTCGCCAGTCTCGACAACTGGGGCAAGAAGCGCTTTGCGTACCCCATCGACCACAAGTGGGAAGGCACCTACGTGGTCCACGAGATCGTCACCGAAGCGACGAACCTCGATGACGTCGAGCGCATGCTTCGGCTCGCGGACGAAGTCGTCCGCCACAAGCTCCTGCGTCTGCCAGAGCACGAAGGCCAAAAACGTGGTCTTCTTGAAGGCGGCGCGGCCCCGGCAGCAGCTCCAGCTGCAGCCGAATAACCCACGAGGTACCTCACATGGCATTCGATAACACCATCACCGTTGTAGGCAACATCACCCGCGACCCAGAGCTGCGTTTCACCCCTAGTGGTGCAGCGGTAGCGAACTTTGGCGTCGCTTGGAACAAAAAAGGCTTCGACGGCAAAGAAGACGAAGTTTCGTTCTTTGACGTCACCTGCTGGCGGCAGTTGGCCGAGAACGTCAGTGAGAGTCTCACCAAGGGCTCGCGCGTTGTCGTCTATGGCCGTCTCGAGCAGCGCTCGTGGCAGACCCAGGACGGCGACAAGCGTTCGAAGGTCGAGATCATTGCCGACGACGTTGCGCCCAGTCTCAAGTGGGCCAGCGCACAAATCACCCGGAACGAATACTCCGGTGGTCAGGGTGGCAGCCAGGGAGGTGGCGGACAGAATCGTCCCGTCGCCAACACCCCAAGCGCCGCACCCGCGTACGACACCGACGAAGAACCCTTCTAGATCTAGGACCAATCATCATGGCAAAGCCAGCGCCCAAGCGTGGCAAAAACAAGGACAACGCTCGACGTGCCAAGAAGCGCGTCAGCATCCTTACCGAAGAGAAGATCACCTACGTTGACTACAAAGACATCAACGTCTTGCGTCGGTTTGTCTCTGACCGCTCAAAGATCCGGGCCCGTCGGGTAACCGGAAACAGCACCCAGCAGCAGGCCGAGGTCGCTCGCGCGATCAAGAACGCCCGCGAGATGGCGCTGTTGCCCTACACCGTGCGGGTCACCACCCAGCGCGGCAGCGGCCGCGATCGCGGTCAGCGGGCCGATGGACCACCACCACGTCCCACCGCTCCGCCGCCAGGCACCGAAGAGGGCGAAGGTACCGACGAGAATGCCGAGTTGGCTGCCGATACCGGCGCTGAAACCGGTGAGGCAACCGCCGCCGAGATGCTCGACGTCAGCGAAATCGAAGGGGTCACCGTTGGTGCCGCCGACGAGTCACCCGCCGAGGGGGAAGCATGAAGGTAATTCTGCGAACCGATGTAGAGGGTCTCGGAAAGAAGGGCGATATCGCCGACGTAAGCACCGGCTACGCGCGTAACTACCTTCTTCCGAAGGGCCTCGTGCTCAAGTCGACCCCGGGTGCCGAAGCTCAGGCCGAGGCAATGCGCGAAGCGCGTGTCATGAAGTCGGCCGAAGATCGCGCCGAGGCCGAAGAGGTTGCCACCAAGCTGGTGCCTGCGGTTATCACCATCGGCGCAAACGCCGACGGCGAGAAGCTGTTCGGCTCCATCACCACCACCGACATTGCAACGGCGGTCGAAGAGCAGACCGGCATCGTGATCGATCGCCGCAACATCACTGCCGATGACACGATCAAAACCACCGGTAGCCACACGGTGATGGCCCAACTTCACCCCGAGGTTGAGTTCCCCATCACGCTGGACATCGTCGCCGTCTAGCACGACGAGGTGCTTTACGGCACCGGCACAATCCAAAATCAAACATCGCTCGGTCGTATCGCTCCCGTCACCAATCGGATGGACGGACAGCGTGCGACCGAGCGGTGATTTTCATCGCGAGAGTTATCCACACAACTGTGTATAACTCTGTGGTTTTCCACGCCGTGTCCACATCGAGGGTTGTGTTCTCCACATCCGGCTCCACAGGATTCAGGGTGAATTTCCCCATGATTTCAGGGTTTTCCCTAGGGTTTTCGGTGGAGACTCACAGGCCAAGTGGGGCAGAGTGATGAGGTACCCAAACCGCCCCATTCATCCCCAGCAGACGTGTGAAATCGTTTGATCGCTCCGGCTGTCAGACCCTTTTGTAAGAATGTTCTGTGTGAAGTCTGCGAGAAGAAGTGTCTGATTTCTTTGACTCGGCTGCCCCGGCAAGCCGTCACGTTCCCCCACACAACCTCGATGCTGAGGCTTCGCTCTTGGGCGCGATGTTGCTGTCTCGCGATGCCATTGCCGACGCCATTGAGGTCGTCTCCACCGAGAATTTTTACAAGCCGGCTCACGCCCATATTTTCGATGCCATAACCACGCTCTACGGGGCGGGCGAACCCGCAGACCCGGTCACGGTGGCCGACGAACTCGATCGTGCCGGAATGCTCGAGACCATCGGTGGCCCCGCGGTGTTGGTGAACCTCCAGATCGACACGCCGGCTACTTCCAGCGCCGCCCGTTACGCCAACATCATCTTCGAGCGTTTTCAGCTGCGCCGGCTTATCGAGGTGGCCGGCGAGATCAGCGAAATCGGCTACAGCAAACCCGACGATGTGGTGAAGGCCATCGATTCGGCGGAAGCGCTGATGTATCAGGTGGCCGAGGGTCGGGTGGCCGACACCATGGCCCCCATCTCCGACCTGCTCGATGCCAACCTCGATCGTCTCGAGGAGCTGTACGAGCGGGGCGATGCCATCACCGGGACCGAGACGGGTTACGTCGATCTCGACGAGATGCTCTCAGGCTTTCAGCCAAACGCACTCATTATCGTCGGCGCACGCCCGGCAATGGGCAAGACGAGTTTCGCCCTCGGCGCGGTGGCCCATGCCGCGGTTGAGGCCAACCGTCCCGTGCTGATGTTTTCGCTCGAAATGAGCCAGCTCGAACTGACCAACCGCATCCTGTGCTCCGAGGCCAAGGTCGACTCGAAGAACGTGCGCGACGGCCAGCTCACCGAAAAGGACTGGTCAAAGATCAGTCACGGCGTTGGTCGATTGGCCGAGGCCCCCATCTATATCGACGACAACCCCAACCTCACCATCATGGAGATTCGGGCAAAGGCGCGCCGGCTCAAGAGTCGTGTGGGCGACCTTGGCATGGTGGTTGTCGACTACCTCCAGCTGATGACTGGCCGAGCGGGTGCCGAGAGTCGCCAGGTAGAAGTCTCCGAGATCAGCCGTGGTCTGAAGATCCTGGCCCGTGAGCTCGAGTGTCCGGTTGTTGGACTGTCGCAGCTTTCACGTGGACTCGAGCAGCGCCAGGATAAACGGCCGATGCTGGCCGACCTTCGTGAGAGTGGCTCGATCGAGCAGGACGCCGACGTCGTGATGTTCATTTATCGTGATGAGGTGTACAACGCAGAGAGCCCCGACCAGGGCACCGCCGAGATCATCATCGCCAAGCATCGTAATGGTCCGGTGGGCACGGTCCGCTTGGCCTTCCTGCCTCATTACACACGCTTCGCCAATATGGCGCGGTCGGTCTGACATCAATGTCGGGAGACTCCCGTTGGTCAGCTGAGCGAAGCGATTCGGGCGCCGACTACGACGCCCGGTTCGCAGCACTCGCGGCCACCGGCAAGGAGATGCACGGTGAGGTTGCCTTCGTGCAGCGGTATGGGCCGACCTCGGTGCTCGACGCTGGTTGTGGCACCGGCCGGGTGGGTATCGAGCTTCACAACCGCGGAATCGAGGTGGTGGGCACCGATCTCGACGCCTCAATGTTGGCCCAGGCGCGGCGGAAGGCTCCCCAGATCGATTGGATTGAAGCCGACTTGGCCAGGCTCGACCTGGGCCGCGAGTTCGACGTCGTGGTGTTGGCGGGCAACGTGATGATCTACCTGGCACCGGGCACTGAGCCCGCAGCAGTAGCGGCCGCGGCGCGTCATGTCGTGCCCGGTGGCCGCCTGGTTGCCGGGTTTCAGCTCAACGGAATCGTCGAACTCGACGACTACGACGACTGGGCTGCCGCGGCCGGACTCGGGCTGGTCGAGCGGTACTCCACCTGGGATCTCGCCGGTTTTGAAGGTGGCGGCCGCTACGCCGTGTCGGTACATCAGCGATCCGGCTAGAGCACCCCCAACCTGCTCATAGGGCGGATTCCTTTACGTCTGCCCGTACCGTGAAAGGGTGCGTTTACGGTTCCTGGTGCTGATCGGGCTGGTGGTGGGCCTCGGTCTTGGTTTGAGCCTGGCTGTGCTGTTTTCGGGCGGCGGCGCCAGTTCTTCGAGTGCCGAGGTGTCCGCAACCACGGTGCCGGTGGGACAACAGTTCAGTCCGGAATTGCAGGACTCCCGGCGCGAGGCGTTTCTCGAGGACTGGGTGCGGTTTCGCAGCGTCGAGGCGTTGGTGGAGACCGAGCTCACCAGGGTGACCGCCGATGAGCAGGAACTTGTAGTCACCGAGCGCCTGGCCCAACGTCCCGGTGACCGGCTGGTACGGAGCCTTTCGGGTGTTGCCGGATATCTGGGCGGTGTCGAGGTGCTGTGCTCGACGCGGACGTCGGTCGACGAGGATGACGAGTTGGAGTGCCGCGACCTGGTTGGTGCTCCTTCCATCGATGACGCGCTTGAGACCGAGGTGGGAAACATCAGTGCTCTGCTTGAAGGTGATCCGCCGGCGTACCGCATTTTCGAGACTGCCGAGGGTTGCTGGGAGTTGTTGCTGACGACCGAGACCTTTGATGCCCCGTTCGGTGAGCAGGCGGTCTACTGCTTCGACGCGGTAACCGGCACCCTCGAAAGCTCGGAGACCACGTTCAACAACGGCCTAACGGAATCAACAAACCAGCTGAACGTGCGCCTCGAAGTAACCGACGACGACCTACTAGCCCTACTAAACCAACCCCCAAGAGGCTGACAGAGCTGCAGGGCGAAAAGCACCTGCAGCCCGAGCCCCGTTGGGCTGCGTGCCCAGGGAACGCTGGAAAGCTGTAGGGCGGAGAGCGCCAGCTCGGAGCCCGAGCCCCGTTGGGCTGCGTGCCCAGGGAACGCT
>CAZGVQ010000296.1:0-5309 GCA_964529355.1 uncultured Acidimicrobiales bacterium | reverse complement strand
GGTCTGGGTGATCGGCCAGCGCCATGGCTCCGTGGGAGAGCGCGGTGCGGGTGGTTTCGTTGCCGGCAAAAACCAGCAGGTGAAACAGGTTGCGGTACTCGCTGCCGCTGAGACGGTCGCCGTCTTCGGCTTCGGCCTGCACCAGCGAGGTCACCAGGTCGTCCTGAGGATCGGCTCGCCGAAGGTTGCCGATTTTCTCGCCGTACTCGAACAACGCGTGACTGGCGGGACTGTTGAATGGCAGCAACCGCAGCTCGGTGGTGTTGCCGAACGCATCGGGCGGAATCGACTGAGTCTCGCCGGTTCCCTCGACGAGAAAGTTCGACAGCTCGACCAGGTAACCCGCGTCCTCCACGGGCACGCCGAGCATGGTGAGGATGACCCGGATGGGCAGCGGGGCCGCGACATGGCTGACCCAGTCGCCTGTGCCCAAAGCCAGGTAGTCGTCGAGTAGCTCGGCGGTGATGTCGCGCACGGTGTCTTCCCAGCGACGAATGTTCTTGGGCGTGAACGCCCGCGCCACCAGCCGACGAAGCCGCGTGTGGTCGGGGGCATCGGTGTCGATGAGCGACCGGCGGGCCTCCAATGCGTCGGCTTCGAGGTCCCACAGATTGGTGTGGCCCACCGCCGAGGAGAACACCTCACCGTTCTTCGACACGGTCTTCACATCGGCGTGTCGGCTCACCGCCCAGAACCCACCGTCGTGATAGTCGTGCCACATGAGCCCCGGGGCGGCGCGCATCTCTGCCAGCCGATCGTGCGGCACCCCGTCGAGATACAACGAGGCGTCGGTAACGTTCGGGGCGAGAGGCGCGGCCGGAGCGGTCATGGGACGAAGCGGGTCAGCTGTGCTCGAGGAAGCGGGCTCGCTCCCAGTCGTTCACATCGTCGGCATCGGGATTGTTCTCGGCCGCCAACGGAACCTCGGCCTCGGCGATCGACACGTAGCTGCGACTGAACGTGTCGCCCAACTGCGCGGCGAGTGGACTGTCGGCATACGCAGCGATTGCGCCCGCCAGGTCGGTGGGCAGCGCCTTGTGGTCGCCAGGGTTTCCGTACATGTCGCCCTCGCACAGCATGCCCGGATCGAGCTGACGTTCGATACCGTCGACACCGGCAGCGAGGATGCCGGCGATGATCAGGTAGGGGTTCGCGTCGGCACCGGCGGATCGGTACTCGACCCGGTTGGCTTTGGAGTCGGCTTCGGCGATGCAACGGGCCAGCACGGTGCGGTTGTCGAGCCCCCAGGTGACGTGGGTGGGCGCAAAGGTATAGGGCCGGATGCGCTTGGGGCCGTTGGAGGTTGGCGCTCCCAGGAGCGTCATGGCTTCGGCGTGTTCGAGCAGGCCGCCCATCCAGGCCCGCATGAGATCGTTGGGTTCGCCGTCGTTGCAAGCGGCAAAGGCGTTGACGCCATCGGCCAACAGACTGGTGTGGACATGCATGCCCGAACCGGACTGCTCGGCCCATGGCTTGGGCATGAACGTGGCCCGCAACCCGTGCTGGCGCGCAACCTGTTTCACGATCGACTTGAACAGTGCGGTGTTGTCAGCCGTGGTCATCGCGTCGGCGTAGCTGGTGTTGATCTCGAACTGGCCGGCGCCGTACTCGGCGTTGGATCCCTCGACCTCGATTCCCGCACCCAGCAGGGCGGCTCGCATGTCGGCGAGGACGGGCTCCCACTCGAGACCATCGGTGAGCGAGCTGTACTGGATGTGATCCTGCACCGGGTCCCATTCGGGCGTGCACAGGAAGAACTCGAGCTCGGTGGCAACAACCGGGTCGACCCCCGCCGCCTGGCACCGGGCGATCTGCGCCGCCAGCACCCCGCGAGGCGAAAGCGGGTGCGGGTCGCCATGCTCGTTGTCGGCGTCGGCGAACACAATGCCGTAGCCCGGGCGGTGGGTGAGGATCCGACCCGTGGCGTTGTCGGGAACCAGGTGGCAGTCGAGGTACCCGGTATCCATGTTGACGAACTCGTTGTCGGGTAGATCGTTCTGCATATCGAACACGAACATGGCGTCGGCGACATTGGCCCCCGCCTCATGCACGCTGTCGAAGAAGCGCTTCACCGGAATTCGTTTGCCCCGCAGGTGTCCCTGCGTGTCGGGTATGGCGAGTTCGATGGTGTGGAGTTCGTTGGCCTCGGCGGCCGAGCGAAACTCGTCCACCGATCCAGAGATGCCGGTCATGAGGGGCCCCCTTGAGTGGTTGTTGATTGGTTCATGTGCGTCCGCCAGCGATATCGAGCACCAGTCGACCACGGAAGTCGCCCGAGCGCATCCGATCGTGGGCGATTTGTGCATCGGCCAGCGGCAGAACTTCGACGGGCGCCACGATGTCGGGCTCCGTGCGAGCCAGTTGGAGCAGGTCGTCCATCTGGCTGCGGCTTCCCCACACGCTGGCCACAAATCGGGCTTCGAGCGGCACCGCGCCGAATCCGAACGCGATGGTGCCGCCGGCCAGCCCGACCACCGCTACCGTGCCGAGCTTGTTGATGTGATCGGCAGCGGTGCGCAGCGTGGTTTCGGCGCCGATGAAATCGATGATGAAGTCGAACTTTTCGGCATCGACGAGTTCGCCGGTTGCCTCGTGGGCCCCGATCTCGATGGCGGTGGCCTGCTTGGAGTCCGACAGGTCGAGCGCGGTGACGTGGGCGTCGGTAAGCAGCCGCAGATACCGAATCGCGTACTGGCCGAGCCCGCCGGCGCCGATGACCAGCGCCCGCGCGTCACTACCCCGACTGCCCCGCTCGCGCAGACGGTCGATGCCGTGCAGAACCGCGCGGTACGCGGTGAGTCCGCCGCACGCCAAGGGTGCGGCGTCGTAGGGGTCGAGCCCGTCGAGCGGTGCCAGGTACTCGATACCCGGAATTCGCAGTTGATCGGCGTAGCCGCCGTCGGTGAAAAGCCCGGCCTCGGTGGAGTTGGAGCAGATCATCTCGAGCCCCTGGCTGCATTCGAGGCAGTCCTTGCAACCCCACGGTGCGTACAACATCACCGGCCCCAACTCATCGTGAACACCGGTGACTTCGTGGCCGAGGATGATGGGCGGCGGCTTTCCGAAGTCGCCGTCGACCACGTGAATGTCGGAGTGGCACACCCCACACGCGGTGACGTCGAGCACCAGGGCGCCCTCGGGCGCTGGATGGTCGTCGACGTAGGTGAGCGGAGCATTCGAGGCGTTGAGGAGAACGGCGCGCACAGTAACTCAGTAACTCTTTGGAAGGTTGAGACACTTCTGGCTGACGAACGCCAGAATCATGTTGTTGCTGATGGGTGCCACTTGGTACAGCCGGGTTTCGCGGAGCTTGCGCTCGACGTCGTACTCGGCGGCAAACCCGAAGCCGCCGTGGGTGTCGACCGCAGCGTTGCCCGCCGCCCACGATGCTTCGCTGGCCAACAGTTTCGACATGTTGGCCTCAACGCCGCACGACTCGCCGCTGTCGAAGAGGTCGGCGGCCTTCCAACGCATGAGGTCGGCGGCCTCCACCTGAATGTGGGCCTTGGCCAGCGGAAACGCCACACCCTGGTTCATGCCGATCGGCCGATCGAACACCACCCGGTCGCGGGCGTACTGCGACGCCCGCTCGAGGAAGAAACGGCCGTCACCGATGCACTCCGACGCGATCAGGATGCGTTCGGCGTTCATGCCATCGAGAATCTGGCGGAAGCCGTTGCCCTCGATGCCGATGAGCGAGTCGGCGGGGATCTCGACATCGTCGAAGAACACCTCGGTGGTGCTGTGGTTCATCATTGTTTCGATGGGGTTGATGGTGAGGCCGTCGATGAGCGATCCATCGTCGTTGCGCATCTCCACCAGAAATACCGAGAGGCCGTCGAGTCGGTTCTCGACCTCGTCGATCGGCGTGGTGCGGGCCAGCAACACCATCAGGTCGGAGTACTCGGCCCGCGAGGTCCAGATCTTCTGCCCCTTGATGCGATAGATATCGCCATCGCGTTCGGCGCGGGTACGAATAGCCGTGGTGTTCGAGCCGGCCTCGGGCTCGGTGACACCAAACGCCTGAAGCCGCTTGCGACCATCGGCCACCTGGGGCAGATATTTCTGCTTCTGTTCATCGGAGCCGTGGCGCAGCACAGTGCCCATCACATACATCTGGGCGTGGCATGCGCTGGGGTTGCCGCCCGCCGCCGAAATCTCCTCGAGGATCACCGATGCGCCGCCAAGCGAAAGGCCACCTCCGCCGTACTCCTCGGGGATCAGTGCGCCCAGCCAACCCTGCTTGGTGAGCTCGGTCACGAACTCTTCGGGGTACCGGTTGGGTTCGAGGCCGCGCCAGTACTCGTTGCCGTACTTGTCGCACAGGCGCCGAACCTCAGACCGGATCATGTCGTGCTGTTCGCCGGATCGATCAATCACTGATAGCTCCCTGGAGTCCCGATGGCGCGGCTCATGTAACCGCCGCCGAACCAAGATACGCGGCCTGTACGTTTGCGTCGGCCTGCACCTGTTCGGGGGTTCCTTCGGCGATAACCGAGCCCTGGTCGAGTACGTAGATGCGGTCGGAGATTCCGGTGATGAACGCGAGATCATGGTCGATCACGATCACGCCGGCGCCAACCGTGGCGGCCATATGTCGCACCTGCTCGACCATGGCGATCGACTCGGAGTCGCTCATGCCGCTGGTGGGTTCGTCGAGCAGAAGGAATGAAGGGGCCATGGCTGCGGCCCGGGCCAGCTCGAGTCGTCGAGAGTTGCCGTAGTCGAGCTCGCGAGCTCGTCGATCGCGGTGCTCCCACAACCCCGCTTCGGCGATGAGGGAGTCGGTGTCGCGCAACACGCGATCCGACCGATGTTCCTGGGCAACCATGGCCGACGTCTCGACGTTCTCCCGCACGGTGAGCGAGCCGAACAGGCGCAGGTTCTGAAAGGTGCGAACCAAGCCGGTGCGGGCAAGCTCGAACGCAGGCTTGGTGGTGAGGTCGTTGCCGTCGATGGAAAACGCGCCCGATTGGGGCTGCACCATGCCGGTGAGCACGTTGACAAAGGTGGTCTTGCCCGCACCGTTGGGGCCGATGATGCCGACAATCTCGCCGCTGCGGGCGGTGATGCCCGCGTCGGTGAGTGCTTTGAAGCCCCCGAACTGCACGTCAATGCCGTCGGCGGTAAGCGTTGCGGCGGGGGCTTCGTCGAGCTCGGCCAGTCGTTCGGGTTGGTCGCTGGCGCCGCTCCGGCTGCTGGTGAACCGGCGCCACGCCCAGGAGTCGAGTTCCCAGTCGTCGAGCAGACCCGTTGGTCGCCAGATCATGAAGCCCAACATCGACACACCAAGGAACACGGTTTGGAGG
>CAZGVQ010000295.1:3799-5313 GCA_964529355.1 uncultured Acidimicrobiales bacterium | reverse complement strand
GACCTGCCACGTGCACCACCGGCCACTCGAGGCCTTTGGCAGCGTGGAAGGTCGACAACTCCACCGCATCGGTGATGCTGCCGCTGCGGTCGCTGCCGACTGCGGTGTGGAGCCAGCCGGCAAACCGCGAGCCTGCGCCATCGGGGTCGAGGGTCAGGTACTCGCGCGCCAGCTCGACGAGAATTCCAACCGTGGTTTGTCGGTCGAGTTCGTCGGCTTCATCTCTTCGTGGTGTGTCCGAGTCGGAAACTTCCGATGGGCCGTCGAGTTCGAGTTCGAGGTCGGTGACCGCGATGCGGAGGTCGGGTGCCTGGGCCAGCGACTCAAAGACCTTCTTTACTTCGGGGCGTTCGAGGAAGTCGCTTCCCGAGCGGGTTCGGAACGGAATACCTGCGGCCCGCAGGGCAACCTCGAACCGGGCGAGCTGGGCGTTGGTACGGGTGAGGATCGCCTGCTGGCTCCAGGTATCGCCCGGACGGTGAGCATCCCGAACGGCCCGAGCGACGCCGGACGCTTCGTCGGTGTCGGAGGGGTAGGCGGTAATGCTGGGGTTTGGTCCGGGGTTTCGGGTGGCGACCAATGAGTCCAGATCGGCCATCGATTGATCGAGCACCGCTTCGGCAGCGGCGAGGATCTGGGGCGTTGACCGGTGGTTTCGGCGAAGGGTGAGGGTCTCGGCGCTGGCGAAGTGATCACCAAAGCCGGTGAGGTACCCGGAGTCGGCGCCGTTCCATGCATAGATCGCCTGGCGCGGATCGCCCACGACGCAGAGGTCAGCCTCGGTGCTCAGCCAGGCCTTGAGGAGTGCGAACTGCAGGGGGTTGACGTCTTGAAACTCGTCGACAAACAGATGCCGAAACCGCCAACGCTGCGCTTCGCCCCAGCGGCGATCGCGCCGAAGCTCGCTGGCGGTCAGTCCCAGAAGATCGTCGAAGTCGAGCAGCCCCATCCGTTGCTTCTTCGCCTCGTAGTCGCTGAACAGCGAGGCCACCCGCTGCGGGTCAACCGCCGGTTCTCGCCCTGCGGCGCTGACCGCGGCAACGTATTTCTGTGGAGAGACCAGCCGGGCTTTGGCCCATTCGATCTCGGTCACCACATCGAAGGGTTTCGTCCGGTCGTCGCCCCGCGGTATCAGCTTGGCGACAAACCCGGTTTTGCGTTCGAGGAGTTGCGGTTCGCGCCGACCGGTTTCGGCGGCCCGGGCCCGCAATTGCGCGTAGGCCACGCCGTGGAAGGTGCCAGCCGATACGTCGTCGCGAAGGCCAAGCTGACGCAACCGGCGGGTGAGCTCGCTGGCCGCTTTCCGGGTGAAGGTGAGGGCCAGGACCCGCCGGGGATCGATGGCTTCGATTTCGGACTGATAGGCAATGCGTCGTGTGAGCACCCGCGTCTTGCCTGATCCGGCGCCCGCAACGATGCAGAGTCGGGTGGCGTCGGTGGTGACCGCGGCGACCTGTTCGGGGTTCAGCCCCCGAAGCAGGTGCGAGTTGCGCACCGGCCCACGCTCGGGCGGT
>CAZGVQ010000295.1:0-3699 GCA_964529355.1 uncultured Acidimicrobiales bacterium | reverse complement strand
TCTCGGAGGGCGGTATCTCCGGTTCGCCGAAGTCGAGGGTTTCCACGGCGTGCACACTAGCGCTCGGCTACATGCGGTCGAGCAGCTGCTGCTTCTTGACCTGAAATTCCTCTTCGGTGATCACACCCTGTTGCCGTAGCGCATCGAGCTGGCTGATCTGATCGGGGATCGAGTCGGGAGCCGCACCCGCCCCGCCAGCTGCGTTTGCCAGCTTGCTGAGCTTGTTGGTTTCGAAGTCCTCGATGACCCGGTAGATCTCGGCTTGGATGAGGTTGGGTCGACGAACGTCGGAGAAGGTCTGGCGTCCGCCTTCGCCCGCCGACTCGATGGCCAGGTCGCCAGCGCCGATCATGCGCTCGAACACCGTCTGGTTGAAGAACACGGTGTTGACCCGGTCGAGCGGGATCTCGATGCCCTTCTTGGCTGCAACCCCTTCACGCGAGATCACCCGCTCGTTGGTGACCACGAAGTTTGTGCTGTTCCACTTCAGGAAGGCGATGCCGAAGTTGATGAGCGCCGGGATCAAAAAGATGGCGGCGATGATGAGTGCAACCAGCCCGGGAAGCAGCAGGAGTACCACGACGCTGATGATGACGGCGAACAGCAGCAGGCCGCCGGCCGGTACCAGGTACCACCAGTGCGGGTTGAGGTCGAGCACGATCTCTTCGTCGCGACTGAGCAGGTCTTTCGGAAATCCCATCGGGCCATCGTAGGACCAGTTACCTCCTCGAATCCATGAGCACAGAAGCGAGGTTCTAGGGTGTCGGCGTGCCTTCTGTGAACTCTGCTGAGAATATCGAGATCTACTACGAGACCTTCGGGTTCGACGATCGTTCTACGGACCCCTCTTTCGACAGTGCAGGGCCGGCACTGCTGCTCGTCAACGGTCTCGGTAGCCAGCTCAACGGTTACCCCGAGGAGTTCTGCGAGGGCCTGGTCGATCGCGGCTTCTCGGTGATCCGGTTCGACAACCGCGATGTGGGTCTGAGCTCGCGGACCGAGAATCCAGAAACCGGTGAGGCGACCGAGTACACCCTTTCGCATATGGCAGCCGACGGCATCGCCATCCTCGACGATCTGGGTATCGAGGCGGCCCATGTGGCCGGCATGTCGATGGGCGGCATGATCGTGCAAACCATGGCCATTGAGTACCCCGACCGGGTGCTCACGATGACCTCCATCATGTCGACCACCGGCGAGCGCGAGTACGGCAAGTCCAGCGAGGAGGCCTTCGAGGCGCTGATGAGCCCGCCCCCCGACACTTCCACCGAAGCGGGTATTTCGGCCGCGATCGAACAGGACGTCGTGCATCGCAAAATCTGGGCCAGCCCCGAGTGGTACGACGAGGAGTTGGTGCGTGAGTACTTCGTCGAGTCCTGGGCGCGCTCGGCCGACAACCGGGCCGATCTTCAGTACGCGGCCGTCGTGGCTTCGGGTAGTCGGGCCGAGCTTTTGCCGCACGTGCAAACGCCGACCCTGGTGATTCACGGTGATGAAGACACGCTCATCGATATCTCGGGTGGTCGCCGTACCGCCGAGTTGCTCCCCAACGCCGAACTGCTCGAGATCGAAGGCATGGGTCACGACATCCCCAAACAGACGTGGCAGCAGATCATCCACGGCATCACCAACCTCGCTTCGTCCAACGCATAACCAGCCGTACAACAAGTCCAGAAATCCGAGAGAAGAGAGCACACTATGGGTCCGCTAGAGGGCGTTCGAGTATTGGAATTGGCGGGCATCGGTCCCGGTCCGTTCGCTGGCATGATGCTGGCCGATATGGGGGCCGAGGTGATCCGTATCGATCGCGCCGGAGCCGTGCGGGGCGGTGACCCTGCCGCGCCACCGGCCGATGTGCTTGGGCGAGGTCGCAAGTCGATCGGCATCGACCTCAAGTCCGACGAAGGCCGCGAGCTGGTACTCGAAATGGTGGCATCGGCCGATGTGATCTTCGAGGGTTTCCGGCCGGGGGTTGCCGAACGCCTCGGTGTGGGTCCCGATGAGTGCATGGCTCGCAACCCCAAGATCGTCTACGGACGCATGACCGGCTGGGGTCAGGAAGGCCCGTATTCTCACGCTTCGGGTCACGACATCAACTACATCTCTCTCGCCGGCGCCCTCGAACCGATGGGACGACGCGGCGAAGGGCCGGTACCGCCGCTCAATCTCATCGGCGATTTCGGTGGCGGTGGAATGTTCCTGGCCTTCGGCATCGTGTGTGCGTTGCTCGAGGCAAAGCAGTCGGGCCAGGGGCAGGTTGTCGATGCCGCCATGGTCGATGGCGCCGCGACACTCATGGGCTTCTTCCACGGGTTCCGGGCCATGGGCATCTGGAACGATGAGCGCGGCACCAACCTGCTCGACAGCGGGGCGCACTTCTACGACGTGTACAAAACCGCCGACGACAAGTACATCTCGCTCGGTTCGATCGAACCGCAGTTCTACGCCGAGTTGCTCGAGAAGTTGGGGCTGAGCGAGGACCCCGGGTTCCTCGACCAGAACAACCGCAATACCTGGCCAGAACTCAAAGACCGGATCGGCGCCATCGTCGCCGAGAAGACCCGCGACGAGTGGGACGACGTCTTCGCCGGGTCCGACGTCTGCTACGCCCCGGTGCTGTCGATGGCCGAGGCCCCCGAGCACCCACATGCCAAAGCCCGCGATGCGTTTATCGACCTTGCCGGAGTGACCCAACCTGCTCCTGCGCCGCGATTCAGCCGCACCGCCCCGGTGGCGGAGACTCCCGCCGCGCACGCGGGCCAGCACACCGACGACGTGCTCGCGGCCTTTGGGGTCGACGCCGAACGCACCGCAGCACTACGCGAAAGCGGAGCAATCGCCTAGATGGCCACCGCGGTGTTCTTCCATGCCCACCCCGATGATGAGGCCATCGCGACGTCGGGAACCATGATGCTGGCCAAAGCAGCTGGGCATCGGGTGATCCTGGTTCTCGCGACCCGCGGCGAGCAGGGCGAGCCCGTCGACGGTGTGCTCGACGAGGGCGAGCGGTTGGGCGATCGGCGAACCGCTGAGACCATCCGGTCTGCCGACATCATCGGCGCCGACCGGGTGGTGTTCCTCGGCTACGAGGACTCCGGCATGATCGACGAACCCGCCAACAAAAACCCCGAGTGCTTCTGGCAGGCCGATTTTGACGAAGCCGTGCAACGGTTCGCAGCGGTCCTCATCGAGGAAGCAGCCGATGTCGTTACCGTGTACGACGAGAACGGCGGATACGGACACCCCGACCATATCCAGGTGCATCGGGTCGGTATCAAAGGCGCCGAGCTGGCCGAGGTCTCACAGGTTTTTGAGTCCACCATGAACCGCACCCGCATTCTGGAACAGATGGAAGAATCCGCCGATGTCTTTGCCGGCGACGACGAGACCGAGGCGGAGATCGCCGAGCGGCGCGAGATGATGGAGAACGGCACGTTTGGCCTTCCCGAATCTCAGCTGACCCATATGGTCGATGTCAGCAGTGTCATTGACCGGAAGCGCCAATCGATGATGGCCCACGAGAGCCAGATCGACGACGGCTCGTTCTTCATGCAGATGCCAGAAGAGGTCTTTGCGATGGCCTTCGGCAATGAGTTCTACCGGGACCGGTCGTGGTCCCGCGGCAACGAACCGTTTCGAACCTCGTTGTTCGCGTGACCCTCAGAACCCTTCACGAAATCGGCGGCTGGGTGGTGATCG
>CAZGVQ010000294.1:0-5330 GCA_964529355.1 uncultured Acidimicrobiales bacterium | reverse complement strand
ACGCGATATCGATGTGCTGCACATGGCCTGGCCCGAATGGTGGTCCGGGGTGAAACCCGCCCGCACGGCCGAGGTGCTCGCGCAGGTACGCGCCACCGGGACGCCCATCGTCTGGACACAACACAACCTGCTTCCCCACTTCTTCAAGACCGATGACGCCGCTGCCAGCTACCAACTGTGGGCCGAGGCTGCCGACGCGGTGATCCACCACACCGAGGTGGGGCGTGCCCTGGCGTTGGAGACCTATAGCTACAACGAGCACTGCTCTCACCACGTGATCCCGCACGGCCACTGGGGCGATCACTATGCGTCGCATCTCGGCACCAAGCGGCGGGTCGTCGAGATAGCTGAGGGCTGGTCGCCGGCCGGTCTGCGTCTGGGCGTGGTGGGCACACCTCGAGCCGAGAAGGACCTCCAACTCGTGGTCGACGCGGTCGCCGCCTCGACCCGCGACGATCTGCAACTCGTCATACGTGTCGACAACTCCGTCGAGGTACCCGATGACCCACGAATCATCGCGGACACCGGGCATCTCGATTCGGTCGCCTACCTGCGCCGCATGATGGCCTTCGATGCGCTGGTGCTGCCCTTCACCAGGCCCGGCATGCTCACGACCGGCACGGCGTTTGATTGCATCGGCGCTGGCGTGCCCGCAATCACCAGTGACTGGGACTTCTTCGACGAAACATTCGATGGCGCCGACATCCGGTTCGGCAACACCGCCGAAGGCCTCACCCGCATCATCGATGCACTCACCGCGGAGCAGCTCGCCGATGCAGCCGAGGCCACCGCAGCGTTGCGGCCAAGATTCGACTGGGAGTCGATCGCCGAACGGACCCTTGCCGTTCTTGAAGAGGCCGCACGGGGCGAGACCTAATACTCGGTCAGAAGGTCAGCTGCGAGAAGGTTGCCGATGGATTCGTCCAGCGCGGATTCGACCACATCGATTGTCGCCTCGTACCCGAGGCGTTCAGGAGACTGAGTGGCAACGCTGGGCAGAAGCGGCAAGACGTACGCGAGGGTGCTGTCAGCCATATCCGAGTGCGCGAGCTCGCCTCGAACAAGGGCGCCTGCCCTGCCGTGATCGATGGGCGCCAACGCCGCGGCCGCACCGACCAGAGGCACCCATAGACCGTTCCGTTCGCCGTTGTCGCGTAGCCGGCGCACCTGGGCTTGGAGGAGGACAAGGTCCGTCGCCGATGTTTCACCGCACAGCCCGGCGGCAAGGCCGAGGTAGAGGCCTGAGATTCCCGCGGCCACCACCAGCCCGGCAGCTGCCTCGCGCGCAGCCGCCGAGCGAAACCGCTGCAGCGCCAAGGCTGGGTCGGCGATGTTTGCGATGCCCTCGTACAGCTCAGCAGCAGTCTTCAGCATCTCCGAATCGGTCTGTTGAGCAATGGCACCCAGTTTTGCGGCGGCCGCGACGAACTGGGTCGATTTCGGGTTGAAATGCAGTGTTGTGTGGGCATACATGAGGTACTGCTCCTCGGGGCCCTGCGGCTCGAAGCTGTCCCACTGCTCGCTCGTCGGGCCATCGGGCGACAGTACGAACAAGTTGCGGTTCCCCATCACCGAGTCAGGCGAATAGGCGGCTAAGTCCAGAATGGACTCACGAACCTCGTTTGATTGGTTTGCGTCTCCTTCGGTCCAGAGGGAGAGTTCGGCATTGAGGCCGATCGAAGGGCCGAGTTCATGGACTCGAACTTCGTCGAGGGCAAACAATCTGGCTGACCAGCGCCCGATCTCTGGTTGGCCGCACGCGAGTTGGGCGATCGACAGATTGTCGACCATCGACAGGACGGCATCGATTCGGCGGCGCTCAAGATCGCCAACCAGAACCCATTCGACTGCGGCCCGGTAGTTTGCAACGTCGGCCTCGAGGCGATCGACGACGTCGAGCCCGGGTGCCCACACCGAAGCGTTCCATTGTTCGGCCATCTCCGAAAAGTGCAGTAGATGAGCGTCGTGAGCATCAACCTGGTCGCCGCGACTCGCGAGCGCCGACTCGGCGTATTGACGGACCGGTTCGAGGAGCCGGTAGCGAGTGCCAGTGGGAGTTCGTTCGGCCGACAACAAGGAACAACCAACGAGGGCGTCGGCTGCAGCGAATGCCGATTCAGCAGTGGCCTCGGTGGCCCCGACGGCCTGAACCGCTTCGAGGGACGCCCCTCCAGCCAGCACCGACAACCGTTCAAACATGCGTCGCTCGCTTTCGCCCAACGCCCGGTACGACCAGTCGATCGCGGCCCACAGTGTTCTATGTCGCTCGAGGCTGCGGCGTCCTCCGTGCATGGTGAGCAAGGCTTCATCGAGGTGTTGCGCAAGCTCCGACGGGGCCTGAAGCTTTGTGCGCGCCGCGGCCAATTCGATCGCCAGCGGGATTCCGTCGAGCCGATGACAAATTGCGTCAATTGACACATTGTCGGCATCGGACCATGTCTGGGTCGAGTCAGCAGCGAGCGCTCTTTCGACGAACAACTCCCTCGCGGGCGATCCGTCGTCTGCATGCTTGAGCGGCCGCAGCGGGAAAATCATCTCGGACTGGACTCCCAGGGCCTCTCGACTCGTCGCCAGAACACGAGCTCTCGGAGCGACCCGCAAGATCTCCTCGATGATGTCAGCCGCCTCGTCGAGCACATGTTCGCAGTTGTCGAGCACGAGAAGCAGCGAGCGTCGGCGGCAATACTCGCCGATGGCCTCCACTGCCGATCGATCAATCCCCCGGCTGATACCGAGAACACCAGCGACCAGGTCGGCGACCGAACCGGGCTCTCCAATGTCGGCCAGCTCACACAGCCAGACCTCTTCACAAATCGTGTCGAAGGCCTGCGCTGCCGCCGCCAGTGCCAGGCGGGTTTTCCCCATCCCTCCCACACCGACAATCGTCACCAGCGAGTTCTCAAGAGCAAGGTCGACCACCGCCGACAGCTCCTCGTCTCGACCAATCATTGCGTTTCGGATCGGCAGGTTGTGACGATGCGGGTCGAGCGACTGCAACGGAGGGAACTGCCCCAACCCCTCGACCTCGAACAAATCCACCGGTTCACTAAGGTCCTTCAAACGGTGTGATCCGAGCGCAGCGACGGGAAGGCTTTCAGCCGACTCGACGACCGCTGAGGTAACGACGACCTGACCGCCGTGAGCCGCCGACATCACTCGGCCCGCGGTATTGACGGTGGCGCCGAAGTACAAGCCGCTGCGAAACCGTGCCGGGCCCATATGCACACCCATACGAACGAAGATTTCCGCACTGTCGGGCCACGACTCGGCTCGGAGGGCTTCCTGGGCCGCTGTGGCGGCTTCAACGGCATCGCGCGCATTCACAAAGGCAACTGCGAAGGAGTCACCGGCGGTTGTGAAAACCGCTCCGCCGAAGGCCTCAACCGAGTTGCGCATGATCTGGTCATGTCGGGCGAGGGCGGTGTCCATGGCCTGGGGCGCAGTAAGCCACAGCCGCGTCGACCCTACGACGTCGGTGAGCAGAAACGCTCGGTACTGAAGCTCTCCGGGTGCGATCACAGACCCAGCGCGAAATCGAGTCCGGCCTGTACCGCCGCGATCTGTGCGTCGATACAAATCGCTGCGGTTGCCGATGGGCTGTCCGGGTAGACCTCGGTAGTCGTGGTGTACCGGGCGCCGGTGATGCCGGCGCACAAGCCCAACTCATCGAAGGGGTAGTTGATGACACCGGGCTGGGTCATGTCGGACCCGATGATCTGTCCGTCACCATCCGCGGGAGCGATATGGGTTACTTGGGCGACCCCAGCGATGATGGCCGCCTGAAAATCTGGCTGTGGGTTCGCCGTGTCTCCAACGGTGTAGAAGCCATCGGGGATCAGGCCCGGCTCGTAGGACGCTCCATCACGTGCCGCCATGGCCGGGCGGAACTCGGTTTCGTCGGTGTCGGTGGTCTCATGCAGATCGAGGTGCACGAGGAACTCTTGGTCGTGGTCGGCAACGAGGGCAAGAAGCGCTGCTGCTTCTGCTGACGGACTGTCGGCAGAGAACGACCGGTTCGGGTCGATGCAGTTCGGGTTCCAACGGTTGATGGTCTCGTATCCCCACGGGCTCACACACGGTGCGACCAACAGGTTCACCCGGTCACGGTAGCTGGTGGCCGCCGAGTCGAGAAAGCCGATGGCGCCCTGCACGCCGCTGGTTTCATAGCCGTGCACACCGCCGGTAATCAGAACCCAGGGTGCGCTTGGGTTGTTCGATCCCACGGTCACCGCATACAGCGGATAGCGATCGGGATCGATCGGCAGCGATCCGTACTGCGCGACGTGGAAGGAATCGTCGAGGTCGTCAAGCTTGGCGACCACTTCGTCGGCGTAGCTGCGCTCGACGGTGTGTGAACCAAACCAGGCCCGGCATTCGGCATCGGTCCACGGGGTACCGGGCGTCCCGATCGGGTACGGGCGTTCCTTCGGCCGACCCTCCGCCACTTCTATCCGTCTCCAACCGGCGAGGCGACAACGCGCATCTCCACCGACATCCGCACGACGCTTCGGCGCGCCTGCTTCGCAGCCAGGCACCACGGCTCGGCCTTGGCGCCCGCGACACCGGCCGGGTCTTGGCGGGCCTCATCGAGCAGCCGAAGCATCTCCGAGATTGCCAGCGTCAGCGCGGACGTACTGTTCGACGGCACCACAAGGTCTTGTGCATCGTGCAGCAGTTGCGTGAGGCCTGCGACGTCGCCTCCTTCGATGGCCAACTCCGCTGCATGGAGCACGAGATAGGCCTGCTCGGCAACGTCTTCGCCCGGCACCATGAAGGAGCCATGAGCGGTGCTCAGCGTGTCGAACACATAGGCCGACGAAGCGCCCATCTCGGCGTTGAAGTACCAGCTCTGGTCGGCGTGGTGAAGGAACGACCAGATGTCGTTGACCCGCTGGTCTTCCTCGCGGTCGAGGAAACCTTCGACCGGAAGCCCGTAGCGAAGTTGATGGCGCGGCCGATCGATGCTTGCCCCGTCGGCCAGGACGAGGGGCCGGGTGATCTGATGCAACGGAATCCACAGGTTCAGGAGCCACAAACCGCCGTCGTCATTTTGGCTGTCGGGAGCCTGATGGCGGAAGAGCTCCGGCGCCCGACCATCCATGACCTGACGCAACGGCGTGCCGAGGACGTCCTGGTCGGCATGGATCGAAATGGCGGCATCATGGTCGTTTCTCGTCGACATCGGTGCGGCCGACACGTCGAGTCCGTTGGGTCCGCCTTTGCGCATGATCAGCCCGTCGGGAGCCACGTACTGCACCTGCACCGCAGTACCGCTGGAGAGCTGCAGTGTCGCTCCCTCAAACGCACGACGAAGCTCATCGGCGTCGCTG